>ONBQ01000188.1 GCA_900316145.1 uncultured Eubacteriales bacterium | reverse complement strand
TCGACCGCCGCGATCAAGCTTTGCGTATTCATCGGTGTCCTCTTTTTTATTGTTGGAAGATGCTTAAAATGGCTTCTTCCATAACTTCTGCTGCTAATGTGCCGACAAGGTTGATGTCGGCTTTTATTTTGCCCGTGCTGGCAAAGTAGATCGAATCACCATCCATCATCGTGCCGACCGGTTTGATCGTCCGATCATAGGCAGCCCGGCTCATCATGGCCAGCTTATTGACCTGGGCCGCGTCGAAATCCGCATTGGTCACGATGCAGCCGATGGTCGTATTGGTCATGGGCGATTCTGGTCCCGGTAAAAGGCCTGCCGTAAGGACTTCGATCGTATCCGCCAATGACCCATCGTCCAGGCGGACGCCTGCGATCTTCTGTCCGGTCTTGGGATCGTAGATATCACCGACTGCGTTGACTACGACGACAGCAGCCAGTTTAAGCAGCCCGATCTGCCGGACGGCAAGCCCCAGTCCGGAAGTCTCCATATGTGCAGGACCCATCATTTTGCCAACGGTGGCTCCGATCCCGGCTCCGACGGGGCCTTTTCGATCATCGGACCCGACTAAAGCGTTCTCACAGGCTTCCCGGCCCATGCGGGCGTCCGGTCGGATCCTTCCATCCCCGACGCCCAGGTCATAGATATCGGACTGCAGCACCAAGGGTACTTTGAACAGACCGGTATCAAACCCGATGCCATGCTCCTCCAGACACTGCATCACCCCATCGGAGGCGGCCAGGCCGAAAGCCGATCCACCGCCCAGCACAACGGCATTGATCGGATTATCTGCGGTCAAAGGCCCTGCCAAAGGCGTTTCCCGGGAGGCCGGTCCTCCGCCGCTGATATCGACACCGACTCTGGCTCCTTCCGGGAAATACAAGACAGTAACACCGGTCATGGCCTCCTCATTCTGCGCATGACCGATCCGGAATTCCGGCATCTGGTCTACCCTGATCGTTTGCATGATCTTATTACTCCTTCCTCTCAAAACACAAGTCCCGGACCGGACGATCCCACTCCACTTTGAAGATCGTATCTTCCGCCCGACGGTCCTTCTCGCCCACGCTGAGCTTCCACACGTCACTGGTCTCTTCGCAGGTGAAATCATCTGCGGTCAGGCAGGATATCGTCAGGACCTTTCCATCCGTTTTCGGCAAAAAGACGGCTTCTTTATTCCATTCCCAGACATGCAGATACAGGACATTGTCTTTGTATGTCATGCCTTCCTGCGCACTGTTGGGCAACGGACCTCCTCGCGTCCCGTAGATCGCCTCTCCATACTCAGCCAGCCATTCTCCCGCTTCCTGAAGACGTCTTATCTCCGCCGGCTCGATCTCACCGTCCGCTTTGGGACCAACGTTGAGCAGCATGTTTCCGTCTCCGGTCGCCGCCATGACTAAAGACCGGATGATCCAACGCAGCGAGTGCGGGTCCCTCCCCGGAATATAACCCCAGGTCCCGGTCAAAGTCATACAGCTCTCCCAGGGCTGCTCCGTATCAAAATTACCGATGTATTGTTCCGGAGTGACAAAATCACCGGAGTTGTTCTCTCCGAACCGGTTGTTCATCACGATCCCCGGCTGCCATTCCCGGATCTTTTCCATTAGTTCCCTGCCTCCCCAGAATCCCACATGGAGCGGGTTTTCAGGATCTGCAGGAGGGACTTCTACTTTATTGAAATCTCGCGCCCAGCCCAGCCATTCATCCGTTCCGCCATCGAACCAAAGGATGTCTACCTTTCCGTATTCGGTCATAAGCTCTTTGATCTGATCGTGTGTCTGCTGACGCATTTCCAAGGCGCTTTTCCGGTACATTTCCGGGAAGAAGAAACCCGGGCAGCGCCAGTCCAGCGGAGAATAGTAGAATCCGACCTTCAGGCCTTCCGCCCGGCACGCCTCGGCAAATTCTCGTACAAAGTCTTTTCTGGCCGGCGTATTCATGGATGTAAAGCTACGGATGCTGCCGGGGCTGTCCCAAAGCGAGAATCCGTCATGGTGCCTAGTCGTAAGCACCATATATTTCATGCCGGCGTCTTTCGCGATGCGAGCCCACTTTCCGGCATCGAACTTTTCCGCTGTAAAACGGTCTGCCAGCTTGCGGTATTCCTCTTCCGGAATTGCTTCGTTGTACATGACCCATTCTCCGCGGCCCAGAAGGGAATACAGACCCCAATGGATGAACATGCCAAACCGCAGATCTTTCCAATCTTCCATACGTGGTAATTCTGCCATGACTGCTGTCCTCCTGTTTATATTTTTATGCCATAAGCGCTCTTGCGGCTTTGCGCACCGGGATCGCGACAGTTGCCTGCGGAAGTCCCTCTGCCTGTGCTGTCAGAATGATCTCTCTGGGCTGTTCCGTTTCTCCCAGATGATAGGGTTTGACGACTGCCATCACGCTGCCGCGAAAAGCCCGTCTGGTGCCTGTTCCATAGTTTTCATCAGTACACGGATTTCCGGAGCCCAGCCCTTGCAGGCATCCTCCGCCGGAAACTTTGACATGGATCTCTCGCTCATCGGCAATGATCGGAACTCCATCCGCGTCCGCGATCGTGAAGCGGACATATCCCAGATCCTGTCCATCGGAAATGATCTGATCCTGTTCCGCGTCGATCAAAAGCCGGGCCGGGGCGCCAGCTGTCGTAAGGGTATCATATCCTTCCGCTTCTTCCTGATTGAGCGCTACGGCTGTCAAGGTGCCTTTTCGATAGGGGATCTCCGCTCTGGCTATGCATCTTTCCGTCGGCACATCTGCCATGACCTCGCCATTAAGCAGGAACCGCACGTGCTCCGCTTTGGTATAGGCCACCACGACCACCGGCTTCTCCAGCCATTCCTCTTCATATGTCCAGGATTCGAACAGCTCTTCCCAATGCCAGCCGTTTCCATAGCAGTTGAGACCCGTTCTGGACGGATGTCTCGTAAATACATGCACGCCTGGATCCAATCCCCACACAACATTCCTGTAGTAACTAATAGGAAGGCGGTATCCTGTCAGGTCCAGATCGCCCTGCCAGCAGCTCATCCAAGGGAATCCGGCGCGCCAGCCGAAGGTTTCAGGCGGTTCCTCCGCCCACATGACCCGTCCCATGCCGGCTTCTCCCAGATTGTCCATAGCCGTCCAGACGAAATCACCGATGCAGTTGGGATTCTCATTGACTGCCTGGATGTTTTCCCAGGTCAGGGCCGGCCTGGTCTCCGTACCCATGATCACACGGTCCGGATACTTCTCGCGGTCCATCGCGTAACGGCGGAAATGATAGTTGTAGCCGACGATATCCAGATTCGCGATCCCGGCCTCTGTTGCTTCTCCCCAAAGGTCGCGACCGTTAAAAACACCGTTTTCCACGTGGTTCACATAGTGATCCATCTCCGCGAAGGACATGTTTTCGAAATAATCCTCCGGACGGCCGCAGGCGCAGTTGATGCCGGAAGTGACCGGACGGGTCGGATCCAGACGGCGGACCAGATCCGCCTGCACTTTGCCCCAGTAGACCCCGTCGGAATTCCCGTCGAATTCCATGATCTCGTTGCCGATGCTCCAGCAGAAGATGCTGGGGTGATTGCGATCGCGCCGGACCATCTGCCCGGTATCGAAAGCCCACCATTTTTCAAACTGCATATGATAGTCCAACGGATTTTTACCATACCGCCAGACGTCAAAGCTCTCTTCCAGGACCAGCATGCCCAGCTTATCACAAGCCGAGACCAGCGCGCTGGAGGGCGGATTGTGCGCCGTGCGGATGGCATTGAAACCAGCTTCCTTCAATTTCCGGATCTTGCGCTCCTCCGCTGCCTGAAACGCGGCCGAACCCAGCATGCCGTTATCATGATGGATGCATCCGCCTCTAAGCTTCATTGGCTCTCCATTCAGACGGAATCCGTTTTTCGAATCGATCTCGATCTTACGGATGCCGAAAGACTGCTCGTGCATTTCATAGGCACCCGGATATGTCAGCGTAAGCCTGGCGGTATACAGTCTGGGTGTATCCAGCCCCCACAGCATCGGATCCAGAACGTCCAGTTCTTCATCGATATGCGTCTCTCCCACGTCCAGTTCGACAGGGACCTTCAGAGATGAGACTGTTCTTTCACCGGGATCCTTGATCTCGATATGAAGGTTCCCGTAAAAATGCTGCCAGCGGTTCGTGATCGTCGCTTCGATGCGGACCACCGCGCTGTCTTTTGATACTTCCGGCGTAGTCACGAAAACGTCATAAGGATGGAAATACAGCCGGTTGGAGCGGTATAGCGTAACATTGCGGAACAAACCGCCTCCGGTATACCAGCGGGACCCTGGATGATAACATGTCGTCTGGATCCGGATATGGTTGGGACCTTCTGTCAGATGATCCGTCATATCGACCGTGACGCCGGTGTATCCGTACGGATGCTGGAAGATCAGATCTCCGTTTACGAAGACCTCGGCATTCTCATAAGCGCCATCCAGGCCCAGAAGGATCGTCTCGCCCGCTTTATAAACATAGTCTTTTTCATAGACCGCTGTGCCGGACGCAAAATAACCGACCGATCCGGAACCCGGGTTATCCGCCTTTCTGGGCAGATTGATGATGAAATCATCCGGCAGGTCCACGACCTGATGTTTGATGCTCCGATATGTAGAACCGCTGGACCGGTTCCAGCCGTAATTAAAGTTGATCTGCTGCATGATCGTAAAAGCCTCCTCAGCACAATCCATTTGTCTCGATTATACCGAAAAAAAAGCCGCATGACAATGTATTATCATGCGGTTTTATCATTTATTTCAATGGGATCTTATAGAGGTCCGCGCAGGTCCTCCAGAAAATGTCGTCCTGCTCTTCTTCCGTTAAGGGGAGCTTCTTCAGATACTCGATCTCCGGCGTCTGATGCCACAGCGGATAATCCGTTCCGAACATGACCCGTTTGGAGCCATAGGCCCGGATCAGACGGACGGCGGTCTCGGGCTTGAGCCAGTGCAGAGAGGACGAGGTATCCACCCAGACATTGGGATACTCGGACAAAGCCTCCGTAGCCTCTTCCCAGATGCTCCATCCGCCGAAATGGGCTCCGATGAACTTCAGATCGGGAAAGGCCTTCAGCACTGGAATGATGCGGTTCGGATTGGAGAAATCATAGCGGTGATCTCCGGTATGTACCAGGATCGGCAGACCTCTCTCTGCACATTCCGCGAAGATCGCCATGGCCTTCGGACTGTCGGATTCAAAGCGCTGAATGTCCGGATGGATCTTAACTCCATGAAGGCCCAGGGCCTCAAGTTCGTCCATATCCCGCTTCAGATCTTCTGTTTCCGGATGCATGGTTCCCAAGGCGATGAAATGCCCCTCGCTTTCCTCCATCGAACGCGCCAGAAAGCGGTTGATGGAACTGACCTGCTCCGGCTTCGTCGCGACGGAGTGCACGATGCAGTGTGTCACGCCGGATCCGGCCGATGAAGCTTTCAAGGTCTCTACCGTGCCGTTATACTGTTCACCCGGTAGCTGCTCGTAGAAATCCTCGACCGCTTCCACTGCCTTCAGGGCGATCTTCGTGGGATAAATATGACAATGACTATCAATGATCATGCTGTTTCTATCTTTGCCTCCTGCTGCAGGCCCAGTTTCTCGATGGCCTGCTCACGCATCTTGTATTTTTGGATCTTGCCGGCATCGTTCATCGGGAAGCCGTCCACAAAGTCGATGTATTTCGGGACTTTATGCTTGGCCATGTGATCCAGAACATACTGCTTCATTTCCTGTTCCGTCATGGTCTCGCCCTCTTTAAGAATGATGCACGCCATGATCTCTTCACCCATCGTCTTGTCCGGTACGCCGATGACCTGTACATCGCTGACCTTCGGATGGGTGTAGATGAATTCCTCGATCTCCTTCGGATAGATGTTCTCGCCGCCGCGGATGATCATGTCCTTCAGGCGGCCGGTGATACGGTAATTGCCTTCCGGCGTGCGGCAGGCCAGGTCTCCCGTATGGAGCCAGCCGTCTTTGTCAATGGCGGAAGCCGTCGCCTTGGGCATCTTGTAATAACCCTTCATGATGTTATAGCCGCGGGCTACGAACTCACCGATCTCTTCATCCGGCAGGTCTTCTCCGGTCTCCGGATCGACGATCTTGCACTCGACCTCGGGGAAGGCGGAACCGACGGTCGTCACGCGTACTTCCAGAGAATCGGTGGTCTTGCTCATGGTGCAGCCCGGAGAAGCCTCCGTCTGTCCATAGACGATAACGATCTCTTTCATATTCATCTTATCGACTACATCCCGCATGATGGCGATCGGGCAAGGCGAACCGGCCATGATGCCCGTGCGCATATAGCTGAAATCAGTCTTGGCAAAGTCCGGATGGGACAGCATGGCGATGAACATGGTCGGAACTCCGTGGAATGCCGTGATATGCTCATTATTGATGCAGGCCAGCGAAGATTTCGGGCTGAAGTACGGAACCGGCAGAATGGTGCCGCCGTGTGTCATGGTCGCCGTCATCGCCAGGACCATGCCGAAGCAATGGAACATCGGGACCTGGATCATCATGCGGTCGGCCGTGGACAGGTCCATGCCGTCGCCGATGGTCTTGCCGTTGTTGACGATATTGTAATGGGTCAGCATAACGCCCTTTGGAAAACCTGTGGTTCCGGACGTATACTGCATGTTGCAGACATCGTTGACATCTACGGCCGAGGCCATGCGCCGCACTTCTTCGATCGGGGTCTTTGACGCCATCTTCAGCGCGTCCTCCCAAGGAAGAGCGCCGGGCATCTTGAATCCGGCGGTGATGACATTGCGCAGGAACGGAAGGCGCTTGGCGTGCAGGGCTTCCTCCGGCTTCTTGTCCTTCAGTTCCGGGCAAAGCTCGTTGATGATCTCCACATAGTTGGAATCGCGGTAGCCATCGATCATGACCAGGGTATGCGTATCCGACTGGCGCAGCAGGTATTCCGCCTCATGGATCTTGTAGGCCGTATTCATCGTGACCAGGATCGCGCCGATCTTGGTCGTGGCCCAGAAGGTCAGATACCAGGCCGGCACATTCGTGGCCCAGATCGTGACTTTAGAGCCGGGTCTGACGCCCATCGCGACAAGCGCGCGGGCAAACTCATCTACATCATCGCGGAACTGGGCGTAGGTCCGGGTATAATCCAGTGTCGTATACTTGATCGCCAGCTGATCCGGGAACAGGTCGACCATCGTATCCAGGACCTGGGAGAAGGTCTTGTCGATCAAGGAATCCTTCTTCCACACATAGCGGCCGGTATGACGGTTGTTCCAGTACAGATGTCTTTGTCCGCGTTTGGTGTTCTCAAAGCGGCTTACGATGCTGTAAAAATGGGTCAGGATGATGTCCGCGGACCCCAGTTCCGGGATCCAGGCGGGATCCCATTCCAGAGAAACGAAGCCGTCATAATTGACGGAACGAAGCGCATCCATCATCTCTTTCAGCGGCAGCTGTCCGTCACCGACCAGTTCCGGGATCATCTTCCCCTCGGCCATACGGAAATCATGCAGATGAACATGGCGGACATACGCCCCGAGGTTGGTGATCGTCTGCTCTGCCTCTTCTTTGCCGACGCCATAGGTTTCGGCCATATCCCAGGTCGCGGCCAGACGGTCATCCGCGAAATGGTTCAGTATATCCCGCAGACGGGAAGTATTGGCAAAAGCTTCTTTGGTCTCGATCAGGATCGATACGGGCTTGTTCCCGATCTTGTCCAACAGCTCCCTGACCTGAGAGATGACCTGATCCTGATCTTCACTGTTACTGTGGACCCCAATACTCGGCACGTTCAGATTGACGGCCAAGGTAAGACATTCCATGAATTCGTCCGCAAACTCCGGATCGGTCAGATCCGCTGTCGTATTGACACAGGGCACAGACAGCTTTCTGGCTGCCAGGGCTCTGCGGGTCCGGGAGGAAAGCTCCGGATTGGCCGGACCGGTCTTATCCTGAAAGATCGGACTGTTGACATCTTCGATCTCCAGACCGGTCAGTCTGGCATCGAGAGCGGCCTGCACCAGTTCGTCCCAGCTCAGATCCTTCCATTTTCGAATGGTATATGATAATTTCACAACAGACCTCCTGAAATTCCTTTTGTCGTCATATCATCAATTCTGATCAAACACGATCTTGTTCAAAGCACTGATATAAGCGCGGATGGATGCTCCGATGATATCTGTGGAAATACCGCTTCCGGAATAGACTCTACCGTCAGCCCGCAGTTTGACCAGCGCGCTGCCCATAGCGTCACGGCCTTCCGTGACCGTCTGGATCTGGAAGTCATCGAGTTCATAGTGATGACCGATGATCTGCTCGATCGCTACGAAGGCGGCATCGATAGGACCATCGCCCACGCCTACGCCGCGCATCTTCTCTCCATCCTTATCCAGCAGGATGTTGGCAGTAGCGGTAATGACGTTGCCGCTGTTGATGACATAGTTCTCGATCCGATAGGTGGACGGGACCTGCATCGAGCTGCTCGCTACGATGGCATCAAGTTCTCTGGTGCCTACGAAATGCTTCTTGGCGACGACGCGGCGGAACGCTTCATAGACCCTGGCGTTATCCTCATCGCTCAGATCATAGCCCATCTGTCGGATGACCTTGACCACATCTCCGATCTCATCATTGCGATCCAGGGTCACTCCGGATGTATCAGCCAGAGAGATCGATCCGGAACCGACAGGAGACTCTTCGGAAGGCTTCAGCATCCAGGCCAGCTGGCTTACCATACGGTTCAGCTCGGTGGTCCTGAGATTCATGGTATAACCCATATCCGTGCCCTTGACCTGGAGGAACTTCGCGATCTGCTCCAAGGTCGGGTAGCCGCAGGCGGTCGCTGTGCATTTGATTCCGGTCGCGCCTTCACGGATCGCGGATACGGCGCAGGCCAGGCCCAGATCCATGGCATCGCTTACCTGAACGTACAATTCGACTTTTTCCAATGCCGGCAGACTGGCCTTGATATCATCGATGAATTCACCGAATTCTTCCGGAAGGAAAATGCCCGCCGTATCACATAAGGTGATCTTGGAGGCTCCGTTTTCGATAGCCGTATTGATGGCATCCGCCAGGAATTCCCACTCCGCGCGGGTGGCGTCTTCCGCGGTGAATTCTACATCCTCACAATAGAATCGGGCCTTTTTGACCTGCTCCGCGATGCATTCCAGCATGGCAGGCGCCTTGCGATGCGCCGCGTATTCCATCTGAACAGGAGATACCGGCGCTGCGATATTGAGCTGCGGATGGGCCGCTTGGCGAATGCTTTCCCATGTCTGCTCGACATTTCCATCCGCCGCATTGACCGTCGCGGACAGCGTCTGGGAGACCATACCGGCAATGGTCCGGTTGGACAATTCATCGGCCTTTCCATTTACGATAGGCGGCAATTCGATGACATCGACCTTCAGGCGATCCAAACCGCGGGCGATCTCCAGCTTTTCTTTAAAGGTCAACGCGCTGTCCCGCATGGAAGCGGATTCCTTCAGCGTCATGTCGATACATGTGATCTGTCTCATATTCTGTCTCCTTGTTCTGATCCTTCCTGCCGCTGGTAAATAAAGGCGGGGCCGAAAGAAAAAAATAAGCCTTCATCTCGTATAGAGACGAAGGCGGATGAACCTGCGTGGTACCACTCTACTTTTAAGCAGACAATGCCTGCTTACTCTTTCAGATACTTTCATATCCTATCGAACTAACGGTCGAAACCCGTCTGAGCCTACTTTTCATTTCGGTCAGCCACTCCAGGGCCAGTTCAAAACGCTGCTCATACCACCTCGCACCGACCGGTGGCTCTCTGCAATGAAGCGAGTCGTATCTACTACTCCCTATCCTCGTGTTATTTTTAGCGCTTTAAAGTGTATCATATTTCATAAGCTCCGTCAATAGTTGATTTTATACAACTATCCTTTTTCCCGAAGCTTTGCGTTGGTTTAATTTACTCGGCTTCCCGTTCCAGGGCTTTGGCCGCGCTGCGTTTTTCTTCTTCTTCCTTTTTCTCGTTCTGGATCTCCCAGTGGATCAGGAAGGTCAGGACGCCTCGCAAAAGGATGATCGCGCCAAGGATCCCCAGTTCTTTCCATTCCCGGACAACGACGGTACGCAGCACCTCTCCGCCCATCTTGAATTCCAGGGCAAGGGCTATGCCCTGTCCCAGATCCAGGCGGATGTTCTTATCCGACTTGCGCGCCCAATGATAAAAACCTTTTACCGCGCTGACCACCAGCACCGCGATCCCCGCGAATTCCATCAGCATGGTGCAGATCTCGACGACATCCGTCAAAATAAGCTGCAAAGAACCGATCAATCCTTCCATGGTCTCCTCCGTTTCCAAGCCTTTATTCCGGCTTTTTCAAGGTCAATTGTTCTGCTTTCTCATTCAGTTTTGTGTAGATCCGCTCTCTGAACCAGGGTTCACTGGACGCCTTGACCGCGTCCTCTTTCTGGAACCAGCTGATCCGGCTGTTCTCATCCGGCTTGATATGGACCGGTTCTACAGGATCTGCCTCGATCAGATAGGTCACATTCAGATGCAGATGGGATGAAACATATTCCCCGTGCTTCTCATGCCCGTCGACCGTCAGTATCTCGACCGAGAAAATGTCATCCATAGCCAGCCGGACATGGGCGAGCCCGCTTTCCTCCCGGACTTCCCTGAGAGCGACCTGGGCCAGGTCCCGCTCTCCGTCCGCGTGACCGCCCAGCCAGGACCAGGAATCATAGATGTTGTGGTATGCCATCAGCACTTGCTTACGATCCGGCGACATGACCCAGGCGGAAGATGTCAGGTGCGCGGTCTTGTTGTCCCGGGTCCAGATATCCTTCCCGCTTTCCAGCCACTCCAGCAGTACCCTTCTGTCCTTCTCTTCCTGTTCATTATAAGGTTGATATTTTAACAGATCTTCATACAAATCCATAATGCGATCCTCTTTTTGACAGATTATAACACATCCGGCTGAGGTTTAACACCCCTTCGTCTGGAAATTATGCAGGGTTCACATGTTTTTTCCTTTAAATACATTGAAATTGCGTTCGCTTTTGCATTGAAATCTGACCCAAGGAGTGATAGAATATGGAATGGTTTGTAATAAGATTTGGAGGATTTATGAAACAGAGTCAAATTCGCAATATTGCTATCATTGCCCACGTAGATCATGGCAAGACCACCCTGGTGGATGCCATGCTGACCCAGAGCGGTATTTTCCGCGAAAACCAGGAAGTGGAATCCCAGGTCATGGATTCCAATGATCTGGAAAGGGAACGGGGCATCACTATTCTCGCTAAAAACACGTCTATCCGCTATGGTGATACCAAGATCAATATCATCGATACCCCCGGCCATGCCGATTTCGGCGGTGAGGTCGAGCGAAGCCTCAAAATGGCCAACGGCGTTCTTCTTCTGGTCGATGCTTACGAGGGCTGCATGCCGCAGACCCGCTTCGTACTGAAAAAAGCTTTGGACCTGAACCTGGTCCCCATCATCGTCATCAACAAGGTCGATCGCCCCATGGCCCGTCCAAAGGAAGTCGTAGAAGATGTTCTGGAGCTTCTGCTGGACCTTGGCGCGTCGGATGAGCAGCTCGATTCTCCGGTCGTCTTCGCTTCCGCCAAGGAAGGCTGGGCGTCTCTGGATCCGGACACACCGGGCACTGATATCAAGCCCCTTCTGGATACCATCATCAGTTCCATTCCGGCTCCGACCGGTGATACCGAGGGCGACCTGCAGCTTCTGGTCTCCAACATCGATTATGATGAATATACCGGCCGTATCGCGGTCGGACGTATCGACCGCGGACGTGTCCGTGCCGGTGATATGGCGGTCATCTGCCGCAAAAACGGTACCACCACATCCATCAAGCTGTCCAACATGTACACCTTTGAAGATCTGCACCGTCTGCCTTGTGAAGAGGCGGAAGCAGGTGAGATCGTCGCGGTTTCCGGTATCAAGGACATCAATATCGGCGAAACGATCTGCTGCCCCACCAACGTGGAGCCTCTGCCCTTCGTCGAGATCGACGAACCGGTCCTTTCCATGACCTTTACCGTCAACAAGAGCCCCTTTGCCGGAAAAGAAGGAGACTATGTCACCTCCCGCCATCTGCGCGACCGTCTTTTCCGCGAGCTGGAATCCAACATCTCCCTGCGCGTGGAAGAAACCGAGACTCCGGACTCCTTCGTCGTTTCCGGACGTGGTGAGCTGCACCTGTCCGTCCTGATCGAAAACATGCGCCGTCAGGGGTATGAATTTGCCGTTTCCAAGCCGCGTGTCATCACCAAGACCGTGGATGGCCGTCTGTATGAGCCGTTTGAGGCCCTGACCGTCGATCTGCCGGATGAGTACACCGGCGTGCTGATGGAAGGTGCCGGTATCCGCCATGCGGAGCTGGTCAATATGACACCTACCCAAGGCAACTATACCCGCGTTGAATTTCTGATCCCGGCCCGCGGCCTGATCGGCTATCGCGCGCAGCTTATGACCGAGACCAAGGGAACGGCCATCATCAACCATGTCTTTGACAGTTACCGTCCGTTCCGGGGTGAGATCCAGTCCCGCACCCGCGGCTCCCTGATCGCCCATGAGAGCGGAGATTCCGTCGCCTATGGTCTTTTCAACGCCCAGGACCGCGGCACCCTGTTTATCGGCCCCGGCGTCCCGGTCTATGAAGGCATGATCGTGGGAGAAAGCTCCCGCATGGAAGATATCGTTGTCAACGTCTGCAAGCGCAAGCACGCGACCAATACCCGTTCCGCTGCCGCTGATGAGGCACTTCGCCTTGTCCCGCCGCGGGAAATGTCTCTGGAACAATGTCTTGACTTTATCGCGGATGATGAACTGGTGGAGATCACGCCAAAGAACATCCGTATGCGCAAAATGATCCTGGATGCGCAGGGCCGCGCTAAAGCGGACCACAGAAAGAAGGCACAGTAAAATGAAAAAGATCCATTTTATCGGCATCGGCGGTATCAGCATGAGTTCCCTGGCTCAGATCCTGCATGAACAGGGCTGGACTGTGACCGGATCCGATATCCGTGAGAATGAAAACCTCAAACCGTTGCGGGATCTGAACATTCCGATCGCCATAGGCCAGGTCCCGGAAAACATCACTCCGGATATGGAGCTGATCGTCTATACGGCCGCTGTTCATGAAGATAATCCGGAGCTTATGGCAGCTCGCAAGCTGGCTCAGGAGAAGCCGGAACAGACCCGGGTCATTGAAAGGTCCGTTCTTTTGGGAGAAATGATCGATCAATATGAGATCCCGATCGGCATCGCCGGCACTCATGGAAAAACCAGTACTTCCAGCATGCTCTCCTACATTTTCATGGAAGCTAAGGCGGATCCTACCGTGACCATCGGCGGCATCCTGCAGAACTTCGGCACCAATTTCCACATTGGCCACTCTCCCTATATCATCTATGAGGCGTGTGAATATTCCGACAGTTTTCTGCAATTCAGAGGCAAGGTCAACATCATCACGAATATCGAAGCCGAGCATCTGGATTACTTCGGTACGGTCGAACGCATGCGTCAGTCCTTCCACCGTTTTTCCGAGATCATGCGGGAAGACGGCGTCCTGATCACCGGCCTGAATGAAGCGCCGCTGTTTTCCGATTTTAAAGACACGCTTCTGACCGTATCCCTGGATGATCCCCGCGCGGATTATACTTGCGCCAATGTCGTCCATCACGAAGGACGTCTGGGATCCTCTTTCGATCTGATCTTCCGCGGCACCAATCTCGGCACCCTTGACATCTACGTGCCGGGTGAGCATTATATCTTTGACGCTATGTGCGCCGCTGCGGCTGCCCTTAGCCAGGATATTCCGTTCGAAGCGGTCCGCAAGGGTCTTTCCACCTATCAGAGCACGAAGAAGCGCTTCGAGTATAAGGGCGTTTGGAACGGTGTCACCATCGTAGATGACTATGCCCACCATCCGACCGAGATCCGCGCTACTCTGAAGGCGGCCCGGGAAGTGCCCCATAAAGAGCTGTATGTCGCGTTCCAGCCTCACACCTACAGCCGCACCAAAACCTTCCTTCCCGACTTTGTGAAGGCCTTATCCTTGGCGGATCACGTCGTGCTGGCCGATATCTATGCCGCCCGCGAGCCGGATCTTCATGAGGTACACTCTACGGATATCCAGAAGGGGCTTTTGGAACATGGCATCGATTGTCACTATTTCCCGTCATTTGATGAGATCGAAGAATTTTTATTAAAAAATATTTCATCCGGCGATCTGTTGATAACTATGGGAGCCGGAACCATAGCAACTATCGGGGAATCCATCCTCCGAAGGGGTTGAAATCCACAATATCCACCATTCCACAATCCTTATCCACCCTTTTCCTCATAAGTTACCAACACAAAGCTGTGGATAAGGCCGAAACCCTGAAAGCCGCTGAATAAGCGGGATCAAAAGCATATGGAATACAGATTCAAGGACTTATCCACCATCTGGTGGACAAGTCCTTTTGTCCTCTCTGTGCATTCCGGCCCTCTTTTCAAATCCAAGAAAAGAGTGTATAATACAAGCCAACACATATGAAAAAAAGTTAGAGATAGAGACAAACAGATAGAAGACCATATTGCGTGATACTACATGAAAGAGGTTTGCATCGATGCCGGATATTTCATATTCCAGCACATTTATTCCTGGTTTTATTTTACTGTCGAATGAGTTTATATTGCAGCACATGCCCAAGGCCAATGGCACCTATGTCAAGGTCTATTTATATGCTTACCAGAACTACGTTACCCACACCCCCGGACTGTCTACATCCGGTATTGCCCGCGTATTGGGCATGATCGAGTCTGATGTAGTGGAAGCGTTTCATTACTGGCAAGGCCAGCGTCTTCTTGAAATGGTCGAAGAAAACGGAGCTCTTTCCATCCGCTTCCCGGAAGGCGGCTCTCTTCCTACGCCTCCTCCGGAAAAGCCTACTTCCAAGGACAAGAATCAGGAAGAAGAAGCCAAGGCTCCTGTCAGCAAGGTAGTGCGTGTCGAGCACAAGCCGGTCTACTCTCCGGAGGAACTGGCCATTTACCAGACCAACCCCAAGATCTCCCGGTTGTTTGCCAAAGCTTCCTCGTGTCTTGGCGCGCCTTTAAGCCCGCCCAACCTGTCCCTGCTCTTCAGCTTCTATGATTACTATCGTCTTCCGGTCGATGTGGTCGAATACCTGATCGATTACTGCATGTCCAATGGCGGCCGCAGTCTGCGCTACATGGAAAAAGTGGCGCAGGATTGGTCGGATCAGGGCATCCACTCCATCGAGCAGGCTAAAGAGTATGTGACACGGTTTACCGCCTATCGTCCCATCATGAATGCGCTGCACATCCGGGCGGCCCGTCCTTCTGAAAGCGATCTGGTATTCTTGAACCGTTGGCTGTATGAATATCATATGCCGGTCGAACTGATCGTGGAAGCCTGTGAGCGCACCTGGGCCCGCACCGGTCAGGCCAGCTTCCCTTATGCGGAATCCATCCTCTCCAATTGGGATGCCCAGGGTATCCGCTCTATGGAAGAAGTTGCCCGGGCTGATGAAAGCTTTGCCCGCAGCCATGGTATTCCCGCAGAAGGCGCCAAGGCGCAGGATGGTTTCCACTCCTACATCCGTCATGATGAGTGGGATTATGACGCGTTGGAACGTTTGGCGCAAAACCAGTTGTTTTCTGAAAAGTCATGAAGCATCTATAAAGAAAGGATCCACCTGTCATGCCTGTTTCTGATCTGGATCTGAATTCCATACTTTCCTCCTATGACGCGCTGCGCATGAAAAACCGTGCGGAGCGCGATCAGCGTATTCAGGAGGTCTATCAGGCCGTACCCGACATCTATGAACTGGATCAGCAGATCGAGAGCTTCGGGATCCGGGCCATGCAGCGCTATCTGCGCACAAAAGAAAAGCCGGAAGAACTGATGACTTCCGTCAAAAAGGAAGTCGAAGATCTTCGCACCCGCAAGCTTTTTCTTCTGAAGAGGGCCGGCTTCGCTGAGGATTATATGGAACTGCGCTACTCCTGCCCCTATTGCCAGGATACCGGCTTTACCGATGGCAAGCGCTGCCGGTGCCTGGAGCAGCGTCTCATTGCTTTAAGCTATAAACGTTCCAATCTGGAATTCCTGCTTGCTACGCAAAACTTTGATCATTTTGATCTGAACATCTTCTCAGCAGAAGGAAATCCTTCCGTTCGGGATAACATGACCCGGATCCTTGAGGTCGTGCAGCAAGCCATTTCACGGTATGACGGCGGCATGGGCCTGAACTTCCTGCTCACCGGTTCTACCGGCACCGGCAAGACCTTCCTTTGCAGCTGCATCGCCAAGGCTGTCATGGACCGCGGCTTTACCGTCCTTTATATTTCCGCCTATGATTTCAATACCATCATGAGCGATCACCGGTATCGTTACCGGGATCAGGATCCAAATACCAGCGCCTCGCTTCAATATATCTATGATTGCGATCTCTTGATCCTGGATGATCTGGGCACGGAGGCTCCTAACAAAACGACCGCTGCGGATTTCCTTCATTGTATCGATGAACGCATCCGGTTC
>ONBQ01000151.1 GCA_900316145.1 uncultured Eubacteriales bacterium | reverse complement strand
TTATAGCAAAAGGAGGTTTTTATGTCTGCCTCATCGCTTAAGCTTTCCAGAACCACAGGCCTAGCCTGTGGTTTTACCTTACAAAAAGAGCGGCGCGTGAAGCGCTCCGCTCTCTTAAGATCACTGTATCAGATCTTTGATCACTTCCGACGCGAGGATGAGCCCCGCGACCGATGGAACAAAGGCGACAGAGCCTGGCAGGCTGCGCCGCTCTGTCACTTCTTCTGTCTCCTGCAAAGGCACGCGCGGCACCTCCTCCGAGTAGACCACCTTGAGGTGATCGATCCCTCGCTTGCGGCATTCTTTGCGCATGACCTTTGCCAACGGGCAGATGTTGGTCTCATAGATGTCCGCGACCTTGAAGGCCGTCGGGTCCAGCTTGTTGCCGGCTCCCATGGACGAAATGATGGGCACGCCTGCGCGCCGGGCCTCTTCGATCAGCCGAAGCTTTCCGGTCACGGTATCCACCGCGTCCACGACATAATCATACTGAGTAAAGTCAAACTGGTCCGCCGTCTCCGGCAGATAGAATGTACGGTAGGCGCTTACCTTGCAATCCGGATGGATGGACAGGACCCGTTCCTTTGCGACATCCACCTTGTAGCGGTCAATGGTGTCCATCGTCGCGATGATCTGCCGGTTCAGATTGGTCAGACTGACCGTGTCATGATCGATCAGATCCAAGGCCCCGATGCCGGACCTTGCCAACGCTTCGACCACGTAACCGCCCACGCCGCCGATACCAAAGACCGCCACCCGCCTGGAAGAAAGCTTCTGCATGGCCTCCTCTCCCAAAAGGAGGCGGGTCCTGGAAAACTGGTTCAGCATCAGCAGATCCCGGTCACCGTGTAATCCTGGTCTTCGACGGCTTTCTTCATGACCTCATAGGGTACATCCTTGCTTAAGGTGACCACAGCGGTCCCGGCCTCATGGCTGCAAACCGCGGCCTCTACGCCATCCAGAGCTTCCAGAGCTTTCTTTACACGGGCTTCGCAGTGCATGCACATCATGCCTTCCACTTTCAAAGTCTTTTCCATTGTATCTTCCTCCTTGGTTTGTTGTATTGCAGGGGTCTCTTTCGGTTGGATCAGAGTCCCGGTTACGCGGTGTTTTAACGGACGGTCTTTGCCTGCGTCATGGATCTTGACCAGGTTCAGCCGAAGCGCGTTCATGCAGACGCAGAAGCTGGACAGGCTCATGGCGGCCGCCCCATACATAGGCTTCATGGCAAAGCCGAACAGGCCGATGGCCATCGGAATGCAGATCGCGTTGTAGATAAACGCCCAGAACAGGTTTTCATGGATGTTGCGGATCGTGGCCCGGCTCATGCGGATCGCCGCCGACACGTCTTTTAAGCCGCTTTTCATCAGGACCACATCGGCCGCGTCGATCGCCACATCCGTTCCCGCGCCGATCGCAATGCCGGTATCCGCCCGGGTCAAGGCCGGCGCGTCATTGATCCCATCACCCACCATAGCCGTTTTTCCATGCTCTTTCAGTTCCCGGATAACGGTCTCCTTGCCATCCGGAAGGACGCCGGCGACTACGTCATCGACCCCGGCCTGAGCGCCGATGGCTTTTGCGGTGCGCTCATTGTCTCCGGTCAGCATGACGACCCGGATGCCCATGGTCTTCAGTTCCCGGACTGCCTGGGCCGCATCCTCTTTGATGGTATCCGCCACCGCGATGATGCCTTTAAACTGCCCGTCCTCCAAGAACAGCAAGGGTGTTTTTCCCTCGGCGGAAAGCCTCTCGCAGCTTGCCCGGTCCACTTGTGTTTGTTGTCCGATAAAGGATTGGCTGCCGCCTGTCAGCTTCTTTCCTCTCCAGACCGCGGTCAGTCCATTGCCCGGCAGGGCTGTAAAATCTGTCACCTCGTCCAGGCAGATCCGATGCTCCTCCGCTTTTTTAAGCACGGCTTTGGCCAGGGGATGCTCGCTTCTGGATTCCAGCGCAGCCGCCAGGGTAAGGAGTTCTTCTTCCGAAGCGTCTCCGGCCGGAAGGATGTCCGTTACGACCGGTTCTCCTTTGGTAATGGTTCCGGTCTTGTCCAGCGCCACGATCTGTGTACGGCCCGCCGCTTCCAGAGAGGCTGCCGTTTTGTACAGGATACCATTCTTGGCCCCTACTCCGTTTCCGACCATGATGGCGACCGGAGTGGCCAGGCCCAGCGCGCAGGGGCAGCTGATGACCAGGACGGAGATGGCCCGCGCAATGGCAAACCCGAAGTCCTTACCGGCCAGCATCCATCCGATCAAGGTCACCAGCGCAATGCCTATGACCGCCGGCACGAAGATGGCCGAGACCTTATCCGCGATGCGGGACAACGGCGCTTTTGTAGCAGCCGCTTCCGACACCATTTTAATGATCTGGGACAGTGTGGTATCTTCACCCACCCGGGTAGCCCGGCACTGGATAAAGCCGGATTGATTCACGGTAGCAGCGGAGACCAAGTCCCCCTCTTCTTTATCGACCGGGATGCTTTCGCCGGTCAGGGACGACTCATTGACAGCGGACTTGCCCTTTTCGATCACACCATCCACCGGGATGTTCTCACCCGGGCGGACCACGAAAATATCCCCGGTTTTAACGTCATCGATCGGCGTTTCGACCTCCTCGCCGTTCACCAGCAGCGTCGCAGTCTTAGGCTCCAGCTTCATGAGACTTTTCAGCGCGTCCGTGGTACGCCCCTTGGACATGGCCTCCAGCATCTTGCCGACGGTGATGAGGGTAGGGATCATGGCAGCGGATTCGAAATACAGATTCATGCCATATTTCATGACCGTTTCATGATCCATGCGACCCTGAGCCAGGATCATGATGAACAGTTCCACCAGCGAATAACCGAAACTGGCGGAAGAGCCCAGGGCGACCAGGGTATCCATGTTCGGCGCGCCATGAAACAAGGATCTAAAACCACTCGTAAAGAACTTCTGATTGATCAGCATGATGATGATCGCCAGCAGCATTTCGAAGGTGCCGGTGAATACATGATTCTGGAAGGCTTTAGGCGCCGGAAACCCCCACATCATGACACCCATCGAAACATACATCAGCACCAGCAGGACGGCTACGGATGCGATCAACCGTTTTTTCAGTCTGGGCGTTTCGGTATCTTTCAATGCCTCTTCTTCCATGGCCAGCTTTTCTGACGCGGACATTCGCGTTTTCTCAGCTCCTTTGGGCGAAGCCCCGTAACCTGCGTCCTGGACCGCCTTGATGATCTGAGCCGGGCTGGCGCTGCCTTCCACGCCCATGGAATTGGTCAGCAGGCTGACCGAACAGGCCGTAACACCCGGTACTTTGGAGACTGCTTTTTCGACCCTTGCACTGCAGGCCGCGCAGCTCATGCCCGTTACATTGTATTGTTCCATCGTTTCTCCTGTTATTGAATATTTACCGCATCAGCTTCTGCAATGTGCAGACCAGTTCATCGATCGTTTCATCCTTGCCTCCCCGGATGTCATCTACGACGCAGCTACGGATGTGCGAAGCCAGCAGTTCTTTATTAAAGCTGTTCAGCGCGCTGTTGATGGCCGAGACCTGTACCAGGATATCCGGACAGTAGGCGTTGTTTTCCAGCATTTTCTGAACGCCGCGGACCTGGCCTTCGATCCGCTTCAATCGATTCATCAGATCCTTTTGTTCTTTTTCATTGCGCATCTTGATACGCGCGCAATGCTCACATTCCATCGCAATACCCCCCTTAGGTATTTTCTGTCGTTATTATATACCCCATCAGGGTATATGTCAAGCCGTTTTCTATATTTCCTTCCTGCGTTCTGAGAATAAAAAACGACACGACAGTTTTCTATCTGCCGTGTCGCAAATCACGAATCAATATTATGTTTTATTCCCTGCCGGTCCAGCAGTAGGTGCAGATCTCATCCTCCGGAACCTGTACAGATTTGGAGACCATTTCCACGCTGGGATATTCCAGGGAGGTGAATTTAAGCTTTTCACGGATCAGCTCGACCATGGCCTTATGCTCGGGCGTGGTGGAATCCGTGTAGACAGCCAGCCGCTCTTCCGACGGCACACCGCCCTCCAGTTCCACGATGCAGCGACGGGCGATCAGGTCCATGTCGGATGTGGAGCGGGAGAAGTTCAGATATTTGCAGCCGTACATGACCGGCGGGCAGGCCGGGCGGACATGCACTTCGCGCGCGCCGCTCTCATAAAGGAAATCGACCGTCTCTCCCATTTGTGTGCCGCGTACGATGGAATCATCGACCAGCAGCAGGCTCTTGTCCCGGATCAATTCATCGATCGGGATCAGCTTCATATGGGCGACCTGATTGCGCATGCTCTGGTTCTGCGGCATGAAGCTGCGCGGCCAGGTGGGCGTGTACTTGATGAACGGACGGGCAAAGGGAACGCCGGAGGCATTGGCATAGCCGATAGCGGCCGCGGTGCCGGAATCCGGAATACCGCCTACATAATCGATATGATAGTTCTTATCCTTGTCGTTCTCCGCCAGCATGGCTCCGCAGCGGTTGCGGGACGCTTCCACATTGACGCCCTCATAGTTGGCTGTCGGATACCCATAGTAAGTCCACATGAAAGCGCAGGTACGCTTCTTGGGCAATGGCGCCAGCTTGGGCTCGATGCCATCCGCCGTGATGAATACGACTTCCGCCGGACCCAGTTCTTTCAAGGTACGATATCCCAGATTCAGATAGGCGTGGGACTCAAAGGACGCGCAGCAGGCATCATCCTTGATGCCGATCACGACCGGGGTGCGGCCTACCAGATCTCGGGCTGCGTAAATACCTTCCGAAGTAGCGATCAGCAAGGATAAAGATCCATCGATCATTTCCTGCGCGTGACGGATGCCCTCTTCAATGGTCTCTTTTTCGTTGACCAGGGAAGCCACCAGTTCGGTCTCATTGATACCGACGAAACGGCTGCGCTCCAGGAACTGCGCGTGGCCATCCGCGATGGCACGATCTACCAGCTCTTTGGAGTTATTGATGCGGCCGACCGTGGTGATAGCGTAGCTGCCAAGACGGGAATAGACCAGAAGCGGCTGCGGATCATTATCCGCGATACAGCCGATGCCGATATGGCCATTCATGCGGGAAGCGGCACCTTCCAGGGCTGTACGGAACTGGGTGGATGTGATGCGATGGATGGACCGGTCAAACCCAGCCTCTTCATCATAGACCGCCATACCGCCCACGTAGGTCCCCAGGTGAGAATGATAATCTGTACCAAAGAAAACATCCCAGGCTACATTTTGCTTAGAAACAGCTCCGAAAAAACCACCCATCAGAGTTCCTTCACTTTCTCTTGCATGGCAGCGTCCTTAGCCAGAACGCCCTGCCTCATTTCTTCTTTATACTCGATCAATTTTTGCGCCAGCGCCGGATCCGACAAGGCCAGGATCTCGATCGCGAGGAACGCGGCATTGTTGGCTCCATCGATGGCAACCGTCGCTACCGGAATGCCGCTCGGCATTTGTACGGTGGCCAGGAGCGCATCCATTCCATCCAGATTGGCGGACTTTACCGGGATCCCGATGACCGGGAGCGTGGTATGGGCGGCTAAAACGCCTGCCAGATGAGCAGCCATTCCGGCTGCGGCTATGATCACACCGAATCCCTGATCACGGGCGGAGGAGGCAAAGGTGGCGGCCTCAACCGGGCTGCGGTGCGCGCTCATGACATGAACTTCGGTTTCCACATTAAAACTTTTCAAGGTTTTTACGGCTTTCTGGACAACGCCCCAATCGCTGTCGCTGCCCATGATGACGGCTGCTTTTTTTGCCATATTGGTAATCCTTTCTGCTTTGCCGTTAACGAGAATCTTTTACCGTACTATTTTACGGCAGATCCCGTGTTTTTTCAACAATAACTTGACATTTCGGCACTTCGTGTATATTATTATTAAATAGTTAATCGTTCATTGTATAAAGCTTACAGAAAGGGGTTCAGTCATGGAGGAGATTATAAAAAAAGCGACAATGATGCTGCGTTATCGCGATCATGAGCATCGTCGTATCATTGAGCAGTTGGTCCAGCAGATCACCGGTATCTCTCATTCTCAGCATCTGCTCCTGATGCAGCTGTCCTGGTTTGATTTTAAATCTCAAAAGGAGATCGCCTCCAAACTCAACATCTCTCCGGCTGCCGTTACCATGTCCCTGAAAAAGCTCGAAAACGAAGGCTATGTTCAAAAAAACATCAACCCGAAGGATACTCGCTTCAATTTTGTCACTCTTACGGAAAAGGGGCAGAACATCGTATCGCTGAGCACCGAGCTCTTTGAGTCCATCGATCATAAGCTGTTCGAGGGCTTTTCGCAGGAAGAGATCCAGGATCTGACCAGTTATCTGGAACGCATCATCACCAATCTAAAAGATCTGGAAGCGAACCACCCCTCCGTGCCTTCCGAGGAATAATAATAAGGAGTATGAAAGCATCGTGTTTTCATACTCCTTTATTTTTTTATGCCAGAGTGACCTGGATCTTCAATTCTTCCGCCTTCTCAAGCATCGTCTTCGGCAAGACGAAGGAAGCCGCGCCGGGCATGACCGGCATCTCCTCTCCGTTTACCTTGATCTCTTTGATCGTATAGGCGCCTGCGTCCATCCGGCCTTCGTTCGTATATTCCACGCTCACGTCTTTTCCCGCGAAGACCAGTTCGATCCCGGCCTTGCCGTCGCTGTCAAACTGTTCCGCCACGAGCTGCGGCGCGATCAGAAGATCGCCATAGCTGCCCCTCACGCCAAATACGTAGGTGACCATCGTCATCATATACCAGCTGGCCGCGCCGGTGAGATACTGATATACTCCGCGGCCCTCCGGCGTAAAGTACTCGGGGATGCCGGGCAGCATGCGGCTGGTCTCAAAATTCCTGGCTG
This sequence comes from uncultured Eubacteriales bacterium, assembly GCA_900316145.1. Classification (GTDB taxonomy): domain Bacteria; phylum Bacillota; class Clostridia; order Lachnospirales; family Bianqueaceae; genus RUG159. The sequence continues at coordinate 19,686 of ONBQ01000151.1, read as the reverse complement.
TTCTGGACAGTGTTTCCAAGGCTTTATAGCCTTGCCTTGAAAAGCCCCGGCGGTACAATGCATTGGCAAACATGACCGTCATATGGGAGAAGACTGCTCCATTCTCCTTCTCTCCGTACGCAAAGCCGAACATCCGGCCCATGTCCATCTTGATCTCACGGAAATTGGTATTCAGGCGGTACCCTCCGACCGGTCCGTCATAGAGCAGACGGTCCGCGTTGGATACGATCTGTCCGATCTGCGGATCGGTGGCCGTTCCGCTCATGATCGAGAAGACCTGTCCGGTGAGCATCATGTGCTGACCGCCTTCCACTCTGCGGCCATGATCATCATAATAACTGTTGTACCATCCTTCCGGGAGCCACTCATCCCGGCGCAGGCGCTCCATCATGGAACGTCCTTTTTCTTCCATGGTCCGAGCCAGCTCTCCGGCCGAGACGTCCATGGTCTCTCCGCTGATGCTTCCGGTCACGGCGTCCAGGAACCGTCCCAGGATCTTCTCGTTTGCATCCGGCCCGGGCTGATCCTGAGCGAGCAAAAGTCCGATCTCTTTTGCGATCGTAAGGGTCTTGATGCCCTGCTCTTCCAGCTTGCGGAGCACATCGGCCAGATCCATGAAATTGCCCGCGAAGGCGGCCGTAAAGGCAACGCTCTCTCCCTGATGCGAGGCCATATCCAGCGCGTCGTTCCAGTCCGCGCCGCGCAGCAGCAGGTTGCCATGGCTGCCTGTTTCATAGAACGCGGCCAGGTTTTCGACCAGCAGATGCTCCAGAACCGTGCCTTCATAAATGGCCCCGTCCTGTGTCTTTAACTTAAGGCCCTGCTCCGGTCTCCATGCCGGATCGATGTCTCTTCCCCTTCTTGCCTGCGCATCCTTAAAATACCCTGTCTTCTCCAGCAGAACGGACAAATCACCCGTCTGATCCAGGTAGAATCTGGTCGTGGACAAGGGCCAGTAGGCGTGATCCATCCATACGCGGGCAATGCCATTGCGGTCCGCGATGAACTCTCCCTCAGCCTCCCCGATGATGGTCGCGTTCGTGCCGTCGATCCGAACGCCGCCCAGGTTTCCGACGATCATCCGGCGCACGTCTTTTGGATCCATGATCAGCAGAGACAGGCAGTCCTGCCACAGATCCCTCCATCCACGCCCGCCGCGGCCATAATCATGATGCGGCAGGAAGGAGCATCCAAACAGCCGGCGCAGATACGGCTGAAAACTGACCCAGCGCATCCAGTTGTCAAAGTCCGGATCCTGCGTGTGATATGCTACATTGACCTGGCGCTGCCAGTATTCCTTTGTTTCATTCAAAGCCTGTGTGGCTTTCTCAAGACTACCGAACCTGTCGACCACCGGGCAAACCTGGCCCAGCGCTTCTTCCTGCCAGTCCCAGGAGGCCTGATCCGGGGCTTCTCGATCTTGCGTTATTCCGCAAAGGACCACAAAGCAGGCTTCTTCTCCGGCTTCCACGGTCTGCGGCAAAAACTGAAGGCCGCCCATGGCTTCCTTGCCCACGAAGTCCAGTCCGGCCGGGACGCCTTCTGTCTCCTCAAAAGCCGCGCGCGGACGCAGGAAGGTGCCTCCTTCGCCGATCCAGCTGTCGACTGTCGGGAAGAATCTGTCCGGTGCCTTTCCCATGCCTGTCACACCGGCCGCGTAATATATCGTATGGTTCAGCCGATGGCCTCTTTCATCGAAGGACATGGTCGGTTTCAAAACGACCCCGTTTTCAAAGGTATGGATCCGGTGCAGCATGGATGTTACATTGCGATGGTCCCGGATATTGTCCGCGCTGCGGCCATAGAGGGGGATCGCGGCCGTAAATCCGATCTGTTTTGCCTCTTTCGCCAGATTCCGGATGCGGATGATGTGCACTTCCGCGTTGGCCTGGACCGGAACAAAGGACGTGACCTCCGCTTCGATGGGCAAGGTGGAAGACTTGCGATATATGGACTGCCACATCAGCCCGCCCTTCAGTTCGCTTTCTTCCTGATCTTTCGTAAAGCGCACGCTTTCCTGCTGCGCGCTGGCACCGGTCAAAGACCAGCAGGCTCCCTCACAAAAAGCCCAGAAATTGCGGGTCGAGCGGTTATTCTGCAGATCATCCGCGCTGACCGGCTGCAGCAGGAAATGCTCCTGATCGATCTTGCTGTCGCCGCCAAGATCAGGCGTGAGAGCGCTTTTCAGGCCGGTTTCCGAGGCCAGCGGGAAATACAGATAGCTGTAGTTTTCCGGATCCTTCAGCGAAAACTCGCCTTGAGTCCCGGTATATCGGATCTTTTGCATGGGGATGACCCTCCCTTTGGTTGGTTTGTTTTCTGCATTATACAATAGAATCAGGATAAAATCCATAAGAAAAGCACCGGTTCCTTGGGAACCGATGCCTGACTGTTTTTATCGCAGGACGCCCTCCATGGACTCCTGTTCGAACTGCTTGGTATACAGTGTGTGATAATATCCACGCGCCTTCAGCAGCTCTTCATGCGTACCCTGCTCCACGATCCGGCCATCTTTGACGACCAGGATCAGATCCGCGTTGCGGATCGTCGAGAGACGGTGCGCGATGAGGAAGGATGTACGATCCCGAAGCAGATATTCGATGGCGTTCTGGATCAGCTGTTCCGTCTGGGTATCGATGGAACTGGTCGCCTCATCCAGTACGAAGATGCGGGGATCTGCCAGAACGGCACGGGCGAAAGAGATCAGCTGCTTCTCACCGGTGGACAGGCGGTCACCGCCTTCTCCGACTTCGCTGTTCCAGCCGTTTTCCAGCTTTTCAACGATGGTATCCGCCGATACGGCATGGGCCGCCGCCTTGACTTCTTCATCTGTCGCCTCCAGCCTTCCGTAACGGATATTTTCCATAACGGTTCCGGAGAACAGATGGGGATTCTGCAGGACATAGCCGATACTGGAATGCAGCCACAGCTGACTGCGTTCTTTATAATCACGGCCATCGATCAGGATCTCTCCCTTGGTAGGCTCAAAGAAACGGCAGGCCAGATTGACCAGCGTACTCTTGCCGGCGCCGGTCTCACCCACGATGGCGACGGTTGTTCCGGCCGGGATCTTCAGATTGAAGTGGCTTAAGACCTCTTCGTTGCCGTCCGGATACTGGAAGGAAACATCCCGGAACTCGATCTCGCCCCGGATGGGTTCCCAGTTCTCCGGTTTCGGCTCTAAGGTCGTACCATACTTCTCGATGACTTCCGGCGTATCGACGATAAGCGGCTTTTCATCCAGCAGGCCGAAAACACGCTCGATGTTCGCCTGCATGGAGATCGCCTCGGACAGGTTGGCGGAAATGTTCTGGATCGGTTCGAAGATGCCGACTGCGTAGGAAGTAAACGCCGTCAGGGTTCCGATGAGCATAACGCCCTTGATGACCATGTGGCCGCCTCGCTGCAGGACGATCGCGGTGATGATGGAGCTTAAGAGCAGGACCAGCGGTACGAAGATCGCCCGCAGTCTGGCTGCCCGAACGCCGGCCACGCGCATTTCCATGGTGGTCGCGTCGAACTCACGCGCGTTCTTGTCCTCAATGACCAGGGTCTTGGAAGTCTTCGCGCCGGTAATGCCTTCATTGAAGCCGCTGGTGATGTTGGAATTGAGCTTGCGGACCTTACGGTTCCAGAACAGGATCCTCTTCTGGAAGAACAGGGTCAGGATGACCAGCATCGGCACCACGATCATGACGATCAGGGCCAGCTTCCAGTTCAAGGCCAGCATGGCGACAAAAACGCCCAGTACATAGACCAGCTGCCAGAGCATATCCGGTACCGCCCAGGCAATGGTGCCTGCGATACGGTTGGTATCGCTCATTACGCGGGACAGGATATAGCCGACCGGGGTCACATTATAGTAAGACAAGGACAGATTCTGCAGATGCTCGAAGAGCTGGCTCTTCATATCCCGCCCCATACGCATTTCCACGGTCATGCAGCCGCGGCAGAAGACCCAGGTATAGGCAGACTGGAACAGGATGGCCAGTACATACAAAGCGATGAAGCCTCCCATGCCCGCCGTGGTCTTGCCGACGATGAAATGGTTGATGGCGTAGCGCTGGAACAGCGGAATGCAGATATCGATCAACGCGCAGATGATGTTGCCGCTGATGATCAGGATGAACAGGTTTTTGTAGGGTTTCATGATGGGAAGCAGCTGCTTCCAGATCTTGATATCAAACGATTTGGTATACTCAACGTCATCTCTTGGCATCAGGCTTCCCCCCTTTCTCCGGATGTCTGAAGCATTTTACGGTCATCGGCGCTCATCTGGATCTCATAGATGTCACGATACATGCCGCGGCGGTTGATCAGCTCCGCATGGGTGCCGATATCTTCGACCGCTCCGTCCTTAAGCACGAGGATCTGATCCGCCTGCATCAGAGTCGTGATGCGGTGAGAGATCAGGATAACGGTCGCCTCACCCATACGCTCCTTCAGTGCGTGACGGATCTTGACGTCCGTTTCCGCGTCAACGGCGGATAAGGAGTCATCGAAGATCATGATCGGTGCCTTTTGCATGAGCATGCGGGCAATCGCGACACGCTGCTTCTGGCCGCCGGACAGGGTCACGCCGCGTTCGCCGACGATGGTGTCATATCCTTCGGTAAAGGTATCGATGGCTTCATCCACACAGGCGATCTCGGACGCTTCCCGGATCTCCTCCATGGTGGAATCCTCATAGGCGATGCCGATGTTTTCCTTGATGGTACGGGAATACAGGAATGGCTCCTGCAGCACCAGCCCGATCTGGCTGCGCAGGTATTGCTGCGGGATATCCTGGATATTGACCCCGCCGATGGTGATGGAACCTTCGCCCTCTTTTAGATCATACAGGCGGTCCAGCAAATGCATCATGGTACTCTTGCCGGAACCGGTGGAGCCCAGGATCGCGAAGGTCTGCCCGTTCTTGATGGTGAAATCCACATGGGAAAGCACCGGGGCCGCGTCCTTCTCCATGCCGTCATACTTGAAGGTCACATCATGGAAGGTGATATCCTGGCGCATATCCGGTGTTTTCGGATCTTGTGGTGCCTTCTCTTCTTCCGTGTTCAGAATGTAGGCAACACGGTCGATGGAAACGCCTGCCTTACTCATTTCGGACAGGATACGGCCAAGGCCGCGGATGGGCCATGACAAAGTAGCGTTATAAGAAACGAACGCTGTGAACATGCCCAGGGTGATCTCCCCATGAGCCGCCATGGACGCTCCGACCGCGATCACGGTCATGATCTGCAGACCGGTGAAGAAATCGCCAAAGGACCAGTACAAGCTCAAAAGCTTGCCCAGATGGATCCACAGAGAGGCGAACTTCTCATTCTTCTCTTCAAAACGCTCGATCTCCAGACGTTCCCGTCCAAAGGCCTTGACGACACGCACGCCGGTCAGGTTCTCCTGGACCGCGGTGGAAAGCCGGCCCTCAGCCTCATCCGCCGCCTGAAAACGGCTGGAGATACGCTTGAAGAACAGGCCGGAGTATGTCACGATGACCGGGAAAAAGGCAGCGGCCACCAGTGTGATCTTTACATTCATGGAAAACATGATGTAAAGTGAATAGGATACTAAAAACAGGATACGGATGATGTCCACCAACTGGTTGGTGACGAAATTGCGGATCATTTCCACATCTGATGTGCAGCGCTGAATGATCTCACCGGTCTGATGCTTGCTGTGCCAGTCAAACGGAAGCTTCTGGATATGCGCGTACAACGCGTCACGCATCTTTTTGACGAAGCCTTCGGAACCTCTGGCGATCAAGGTACGCATGCTGGCTGTGCACAGGCCGTTGATCAGCGCTACAGCTACGATGCCGCCCGCCGCGATCCAGAGCGACTTGCCCGGATGGGCACGCAGCCAATCCAGGGTAAACAAGCCTTGCAAGAGCTTGGGGATGGTATAATCCTCCGTGCCCAGGACCGAGTCGATGGTCACGCTGATGATCTGCGGCGTGAGGGCGTTGATGACCGTGGCCGCGGCGGACAGGATCAGCGCCAGGATAAAGAACCGGTACTGCCCTTTCATGAAAGCCGCGATCACGCTCCAGTTGGATCGTTTCTTTTCTTTCTTCATATCGATCTGACCTCATATAAAAAACTTCTATTCCGATGTTGGGTTAGATGTAGACACGTTGAACATAGTATCATCCGAACTCTTTCATGTCAAGTGGTTTTTGGTTTTTCTTATCTGTTTTTCATAAATCTCCGCATGCATTCGCAAACTCCTTTTGTTCCCGAATTATATTTTCCAAATTTAGAAACTAAGTTTTCAAAATTTCATGCTCAGCATATTGATTTTCTTTGCAAACTGCTTTATAATAAAGCCACTCAATCGAGGAGGCCTTGTATGAACCCTGATCCTATTTTCTCTGCCGATGGCTGCCGTGTCCGCGACCCGCTGTATTTTGCCCCGCGTCCGGAGACCCGTCTGGTGGAAAATGCGTCTTTAGACTTGCTGGACTCACACCGGCTCAGCTTCTATTTAGATGCCAAAGAGGCGGAAAGTCCGACCTTGTCCCGCTGCAGCCGCTCTCAGCAGCTGCACATGCTCAACCTATCGTATGACGGCACCCCCACCGTGGCCGCCATGATGCACTTCTGCGCCTATCCGCAGGGATTTTTCCCCCGCTTCCAGATCCTGACTGCTGTGGTCGACGCGCCGGACTGGAAAGAGGAAGCAGTCATAGAAAAGAAACGCCTGAACGGCTCCATTTCCGACTTGTATGACCAGGCCTGTGCCTTCTTGCAGGAGCATGGGCAGGGCTACCCGCTCCAGGCTTTGCAAGAGCTGGTGCTCAATTCCCTGATCCATCGGGATTATAGCGAAGCATCGGTGCAGACGCCCGATTATATCATCTTCTTTTCCGACCGTGTTGAGATCTGGAATCCGATCGGCCGGCCGGATTTCTCCCCCTCTTCCGGCCGTGTAGGCCGCGCTCCTGAACTGCCGAACCCTACCATCGCGGCCATGGCGCAGACTTTGCTTGGCGCCCAGCTGCGCGGGGCGGGTCTTAAGATGGTCCATGATCTGCTGCAGCAGGCCGGTCTGCCTGACCTTACGTATTATGTGGAGGATCAGGAGCTTTGCATGGTGGTCAAGGCGGCGCAGGAGGATCCAAAAGATATGACGTCCGCCCTGCTTGAATTCTGCGCTGCGCCTCGCAGCCGGCAGGAGATCGCGGATTTCCTGCACGTCGGCACGGTCTTCTATGCTATGCAGCGGTATGTCCGCCCGCTTCTGGAGACCGGGCAGCTGTCCATGACCATGCCTGAAAAGCCTCAGTCCAGCCATCAACGCTTTGTTCGAACATAAAACACAAAGGAGATCCGCCCATGTCCCAAAAACGCAAGAATGTCCTGCTCATCCTTTCCGATCAGCAGCGGCTCGATACAATCTCCGCTTATCAGGACTGCCCTTCCGTCCATTATACGGATCACATCTGCCGCACGCCTAACATCGACCGGCTGTGCGAGGAGGGCATGAAGTTTGAACGCGCCTTCACCTCCTCTGCTATCTGCGCGCCTTCCCGCGCCTCCATCATGACCGGCCTGTACGCCCACAAGCATGGGGTCATCGATAATTTCACCTGCATCCGCGATGGGGTTCCGCTATTGGGTGATCTGATGCGTGACGCCGGTTACTATTGCGGCTATGCTGGCAAGTGGCATGTCGATCCGGTACGCGGTCCGGAAGATTGCGGTTTCCATGGAAAGCCGTTCATGGGCTATGCCTTTCCCGGAAGCGAAGTCTTCCCCCACCTGATCTTTGACCAGCCGCCGGACAACAAGCCCAATTATTATGAAGAATACTTAAAAGAGAACGGGTTCGAAGGCATCGATGTCTCCCATGGGTTCCTTGGCAACAACCCCGCCCTTCAGATCCAGGAAATGTACTGCAAGCACGAGGGGCCAGTTGAAAGCACCATCGAATACTTTGTGGCTCATGAGGCCATGGAGGAGATAGACCGGGCAGCGGAGTCCGACCAGCCCTTCTTTATCTGGGCCAACTTCTGGGGCCCCCACTCTCCCTCCATCGTACCAGAGCCTTATTTCTCCATGTATGACCCGGCCACGATCCCGGAGCACCCTTCCTATAAGGAAGATTTTTCCGACAAGCCCTACGGCTACTATTTAACTGAGAAGATGTGGGGCCTGGGTGACTACGGATGGCCTGGCTTTGCGGATATCTGCGCGAAATACTATGGTCACTGCACCTTCCTGGATGACATGGTCGGTCTGATCATCGATAAGCTAAAAGAAAAAGGACTGTATGAAGATACCGTCATCATCTATGGCGCGGATCATGGTGACTGTCTGGGCGCCCACAAGCTCATCGAAAAGGGCTGCTTTGCTTTTGAAGAGATCTACCACGTACCGCTGATCGTTCGCGGTCTTGGCACCCAGGACTGCAAAGACTTTGTCTACCTGCATGAGCTTATGCCTACGATCCTTGATATAGCCGGCACCACGGCTCCTAAGCCTGTAGATGGACAAAGCCTCCTTCCGCTTCTGACCGGGCAGAACGAGCATAATGGCCGCACCGAGGTCTATGGGGAATTCCATGACCATTTCTATCACACCAGACAGCGGCTGGTCCAGGACGGCAAGTATTGGCTCACCTTCAATGAAAGCGAACGGGGCGAGCTGTATGATCTGGAAAAAGACCCGTTCCAGCTGCGTAATCTCTGCTATGACCCGGCCTATTCGGCCATTAAGCAGGAATACATGAACAAGCTGGGCGCCTGGATGAATGAAACATCGGATCCTGACCGCGTGTGGTTCCACAGGATCAAAGATTTTTACTGAACCCCTTGTTTTTTCCGGATTTTATGTGCTATAATACCTATAAGTGAAAAGGGAGTAGCTTGCGAGTAATCGTGACAATTTGCGTCAGTACGGCTCTTAAGCCCGCAATTGTATCAAAAAGCGAGACTTTTACTGTATCTACAGTAGAAGTCCCGCTTATTTTTTTAAAGTTAAGGAGGTCTTGTATGGAGTGGATCGAATTCTTGTATGAAAATGTGGCGACCAATTTTGACATCCGGATGCTGATCATGTGGGTCATCGGCGGCATCCTGATCTATCTCGCCATCAAAAAGGACATGGAGCCGACATTGCTTCTGCCGATCGGTTTCGGTGCCATCCTGGTCAATCTGCCGCTGTCCGGCGTGATCACGCGCGGCGCGAATGAAGGAGCGCTCACTGTCCTGTATGAGGCGGGCATCGCCAACGAACTGTTCCCGTTGCTTTTGTTCATCGGCATCGGTGCCATGATCGATTTCGGGCCCTTGTTGTCCAACCCTAAGCTTATGATCTTTGGCGCGGCGGCTCAGTTCGGTATCTTCTTCACCCTGTGTACCGCTTCCATGTTTTTTGATATCAAGGACGCAGCCTCCATTGCTATCATCGGCGCGGCGGACGGTCCGACTTCCATTGTCGTAGCGCAGGCTTTGAAATCCAAATACTTAGGCGCTATCATGGTGGCGGCCTACTCCTATATGGCGCTGGTTCCCATCATCCAGCCTCCGGTCATCAAACTGCTCACCACGAAAAAAGAGCGTCTGATCCGCATGCCCTATAAGGCAAATGAAGTTTCCAAGACCACGAAGATCCTGTTCCCGATCATCATAACGGTCGTTACCGGTCTGATCGCGCCGAATTCCGTCGCGCTGGTCGGTTTCCTGATGTTCGGCAACCTGATCCGTGAGTGCGGCGTTCTCAATTCCCTGTCCGAGACCGCGCAGCATGTTCTGGCCAATCTAGTCACCATCCTGCTGGGTATCACCATCGCTTCTCAGATGCAGTATGATACCTTCCTGCAGGTCGATACCCTGCTCATCTTAGGTCTGGGCCTGGTCGCCTTCATCTTTGATACGGCCGGCGGTGTCCTGTTTGCCAAGTTCCTGAACCTCTTCCTGAAAAAGAAGGTCAATCCTATGATCGGCGCAGCCGGTATCTCCGCCTTCCCCATGTCCGGACGTATCGTCCATAAAATGGGTCTGGCGGAAGACAATCAGAATTTCCTTCTCATGCATTCCATGGCTGTCAATGTATCCGGTCAGATCGCGTCCGTTATTGCCGGTGGTCTGATCCTCAACTTCTTTATGTAACGGAGGTGCCTTATGAACTTTGAACCGATGAATTTTATCACCAATCTTCCATATATGGTGAAAGGGATGCTTGGCATCGCCGTCGTGATCCTGATCATCATCGGCATCACGATGCTGGTCGATCACATTTCCCGACCCGGTGAAACCGGCTCCGATGAGAGCAATTAAGTCGGCCAGCCGTTCCACTTTACTACTTTTTCCCAACAAAAGACACCCGCCTTTATGACAGGTGTCTTTTGTCTTATACATATGATTTTTGATTTAGAACAAGCTATGCATCGTATTCTTTATGAACTCTCCGCTTTTGTTCAGCGCCAGATCCGGATTTCCTTCCAGGATCCGCTGACGGACGAAATGCTCGGTAGCATTCACACCGCCCACAGGCCACTCGGCAGGCTGCGTCAGGCCCAGCTGCGCGTAAGAATACTTTTCGATATGCCGGCCGGTGGACCACTCTTTTATGTTCGTGGTTTTGTTCAAGGCATAACTGATTTCCACATGATCGGAATGAATGGAGACACAAATCGAATGATAGAGGTTGTTCGCAGCCCTCATCCGATCCTCGAAGCCTTGCCCTCTTGACATCTGTACCAGGCAGTCTGCCAGTCCATTCCGGAACTGCTCAAAAGCCTCGACCGTACGAGTCGATCCGTAGGTTGCACCCGGACCATCCGGCGTGCCGGGAATGACCACTTCCTGCTGCAGCGTGATCAACGTATCCAACAGGCGCATCTGATGCCGTACCACGAAGCCAAAGCCATCGGTCCCTGCCGGAATATTGACTTGCTGATGGTGCTTTCCTCTAAGCGCGATGCTTAAAACATGGGGAGCGGAATCGATCGGGATCTCGACCTGTCCTCCGTTCTTCACGGATGCTTTAACATACCCATCGATACATACGTCATACGCAACGGCTGCTCCCTGAAAACCTCTATTTCTGCGAACTCTGATAATACGTCCCATGATACTCGCCTTTCTTTTTTAAGTTTGGTTTTTTCTTCCTTTTGACATGAATACGGTCAGGCTATATCATATGTTACACTTTTTTGAAAAAATTATTCCGGAGCGCCTTCCGCCAGCAGCTTGATCTTCATCTGGTAATAGGCAGGCGTCATATCCAGGTAGTGCTTATGCGGATTCTCGAAACGCTGTTCTTCCTCCCAGACCTCACGCTCGATCTGGTTCTTGACGCGCTCGCGAATGACGTCGATCGGTTCCGGCTCCATGGTGCGGCGGCCGTCGTCCATGACCATGACCTGCATTTCTTTGAAGGTCAGTCCCTGGGCCTTATACTGTTTCCAAGGCTTCTGCGGGTCGACCATATAGACGATCTGATCCGGGGTCTCATCCTCTTTGGCCAGGATATCCGCAATGCTGGATCCTTCCGCGTTATAAGCCCGGTATACCTTCTTTAAGCCGGGGTTGGTGACCTTCTCGATGTTCTCGGAGATCTTGATGCGGGGCTGCATCACGCCGTTTTCCTCGACCGCGCAAAGCTTGTAGACTGCGCCGAAGACCGGTTCGGATCTGGCCGTGATCATGCGCTCGCCAACGCCAAAGGACGAGATCTGGCCGCCCTGCTCCAGGATGGAACGGATCGTAAACTCATCCAAAGAGTTGCTGACGACGATCTTCGCGTCCGCAAACCCTGCTTCATCCAGCATTTTGCGGGCCTTGCGGGACAGGTAGGCTAAGTCTCCGGAATCCAGACGAATGCCGTAATTGGTGGAACGGATGCCCTTCTCGCGCATCTCTTCGAATACTTTGATCGCATTCGGAACGCCGGAATGCAGCACATCATAGGTATCCGCCAGCAGGATGCAGTTGTTCGGATAGATCTCAGCGAACTTGCGGAAGGCGGTCAGTTCATCCTTATAGAACATGACCCAGCTATGCGCCATGGTGCCGCCTACCGGGATGCCGAAATCCTGTCCGGCCGATACGGTCGCCGTTCCATTGACGCCGCCGATGTAGCAGGCTCTGGCGCCGTAGATCGCCGCGTCATTGTTATGCGCTCTTCTGGCGCCGAAATCCGAAACGGCACGCCCCGCGGCCGCGCGGACGATGCGGTTGGCCTTGGTCGCGACCAGAGACTGATGGTTGACCTGCGCCAGAAGCTCCGTCTCGATGATCTGCGCCTGGACCAGGTCCGCCACGATGGTAATGACCGGTTCGCCCGGATACATGACGGAACCTTCCGGGAAAGCGTATACATCGCCAGAGAAGCGGAAGTCTTTCAGATACTCAAGGAAGGATTCATCGAACTGCTTCAGAGAACGCAGGTACTCGATATCTTCCTCTCCGAAGTGAAGCCCTTCCAGATACTGCAGGATCTGCTCCAGTCCGGCAAAGATGGCAAAACCGCCTCCATCCGGGTTGCGGCGATAGAATACATCAAAGGCGACCTTGCGTCCGCTCTGCTCCTGCAGGAAGTATCCATTGGCCATGGTCAGTTCGTACAGGTCCATCATCATGGCAATGTTACGTCCGTCATAAATGGTTTTCTTCATGATTTTCTCCCTCTTTTTTTATTTGATTCCGATGATGAATACGCCAGGATCCAGGCCGCCGGCCTGCGTGCGGGTGGCGCTTTTGAGCACCAGACGAGCCGCGTGCTTTTTCAGCAGTCTGTGTACCAGACGTACTTCCATCGTGTATAGAATTGCAATTCCATCTTTGCTGAGCCAGCCCGGCAGTTTTTCAAAGAGCTTTTCGTACAGTTCTTCATTGGTCTCGTGATCTCCGACCCGGTTTCCGAAGGGAAGGTTGGAGATGACCTCATCAAACTTGTCCGCTGCCGTAAACTGTGTGCAGTCTTTCGTAATGAGTTTATAGGAGGCCCCGGCCGCTTCCAGATTTTCCTCAGCCACCCGGATCGCCTGCCTGGAGATGTCGATCCCGAACAGAGTGTCCGTCGTGTCGAATTTGGCCCGTTCAATGAGCATCGTACCGCTTCCGCAGCAAGGATCCAGCACCTTGGCATTTGCCTTCAGGTAAGGCGCCGCCCACTCCACGACCGCAGCCGCTGCCGTTGGATGGATGGAGGCCGCGATCGCGCCTTTCCGGTAAGAAAAGCGTGGATCCGGCAAGGTACAGAACTTCACATAGACTGTCACATAGACTCCGTGCTGCTCGATCCGAAGCTCCGTTTCATAATCAGAAGGGGAATTGATAAGCTTGTCCGGGTCCAGAGCATCCGCGATGCGCCGGCTGATCCGTCCGCGGTCTACTTCCGCTTTAAGTTCGATCCGATAGGCATAAGGCGCCGTGCCTTCATACACTTTCTCCAAAAGGTCCAGGAGCTTGGGCTCCACTCTCTTATGAAGGATCTGGGCCCACTGCTCCGCCGGTCCCTGAAAGGTCAGCAGCGGAAAGAGCATTTCCCGCCAGGACCGGACCTGCAGCAGTGCTTTGTAAGAGCTTAGTTCTGTCTGCACACGGCCCTTCGCGCTTCGTTTTCCTGTAAGTCCGGCCGATCTCAGTTCCCGGATGACGGTATCTTCCATGGCATCCGGAACCACCAGCTCCACCAGGCGGTTTTTGGGCAGGCCTTTGGGACGGTGCTTTGGCACCTTTCGCAGAGACCCCAGGGCGGTCCTCAGGGCTTCCCGCTCTTCCCGGGCATGCTTTTCTTCTGTAACATCCGAAGCTTCCGGCACCGTATAGGTCTTTAGGATCTCTTCCTCTCCCAGCGCCCCTAGCGCAAGGATCTGGGAGGGCCGGACCATGCGCACTGTCTCTTCCTGAAACGCCTGTTTCAGAGCTTCTATGTCTTCCTTGCGTTTCAGCTCGCCGCACAGTCTGGCCGCGTTCTTACGTGTCTTCGGGTTATCCGCCTGCAGAAGGCCGGCCATACCAAGGGATGAAAGCTGCCCGGCGATCTGTTCTCTGTATTTTTTCTGCTTGGCCGCGCGCACCCAGGCGGATAGGGCCGCGCTGTCTCCTTCGTCTAACACCAGCCGGGAAAGGGAGTCCCAGGCCAGATCCAGATCGATCCCGGCCGGACCGTTGGGCTGGCTCAAGAGCCTCCTGGTTTCCCCGATCGTGTATTCTTTCATGTAGTCTTGTTTTCCTTTATTGTAATGTTACAGCAGTTCCTTCAAACGTCTCATGGCTTCTACAGTATTCTCATAGTTGCCAAAGGCGGTCAAGCGGAAATATCCCTCGCCCTGCGTGCCGAAGCCCGCGCCGGGGGTGCCTACGATGCCTGCCTTCTCCAGCAGGAAATCGAAGAAATCCCAGGATTTCATCCCATTCGGGCACTTCAGCCAGATATACGGAGAATTCTGTCCGCCGGTATACCAGATGCCCAGCTCATCCAGCGTGTCCGCGATCACTTTCGCGTTGCGCATGTAGTAGGCCAGGTTTTCTCTGGTCTGGCGGATTCCCTCATCGGTAAAGACCTCCGCGGCGCCTCTCTGCACGATATAGGATACGCCGTTGAACTTGGTCGTCTGACGGCGCAGCCACATGGTGTTGAGCGGTCCCAGGTCCTTCGGCACAACGGTGTAGCCGCAGCGGGTCCCGGTGAAACCGGCCGTTTTGGACAAAGAGCAGAACTCGATCGCGCAGGTCCTGGCTCCTTCGATCTCAAAGATGCTGCGCGGCAGGTCCTCTGTCGCAACAAAGGACTCATAGGCGCTGTCGAACAGGATGATGGCCTGCTGCTTGTTGGCATAGTCTACCCAGGCCTTCAGCTGTTCCCGGTTATATACGGCGCCGGTCGGATTGTTCGGAGAGCACAGATAGATGATATCCGCCTGCACCCCTTCATCCGGCAGAGGAAGGAAGCCGTTGGCCTCATTGGCCTCCATGAACACGATCTTACGCCCGTCCATGGTATTGGTATCGACATAGACCGGATAGACCGGATCCGGCACGAGAACGGTATTGTCCTTGTCGAACAGGTCCAGGATGTTGCCGACATCGCTCTTCGCGCCATCGCTGATGAAGATCTCATTCAAGTCGATCTGAACGCCGATCTTTTCGTAGTATTCTTTTACGCGCTGGCGCAGGAAATCATAGCCCTGCTCCGGCCCGTAGCCATGGAAGGTCTCCTTTTTGGACATCTCATCAACGCCCTTATGCAGGGCTTCCACCACCACCGGAACCAACGGCAGCGTTACGTCGCCGATGCCCATGCGGATGATGCTCTTGTCCGGGTTGGCAGCTGTAAATTCCGCCACCTTCCGGTTGATGTTCGCGAACAGATAGCTCTGCTCCAGATTCTGGTAGTTGGTGTTGATCCTCATGGTAATACTCCTTATGATAACTTCGCGTACTGCTTGGCCGCGCCGATAAACTCTCTGAAGAGCGGATGCGCGCGGTTCGGGCGGCTCTTGAATTCCGGATGATACTGCACGCCCAGATAAAACTCCTCTTCGGGAAGTTCCACGACCTCGACCAGGCGTCCATCCGGAGAAGTGCCGGACAGCACAAGGCCAGCTTCCTGGAAGGCCTCCCTGTAAAGATTGTTGAATTCATAGCGATGGCGATGCCGTTCTGAGAGGTTCAGCGTTCCATAAGCCTTTTCCAGCTTGGATCCTTCCTTGGCCACACAGGGATAGGCTCCCAAACGCATGGTCCCGCCTTTCGGGATATCACCGTTCTGATCCGGCATAAAATCGATGACCGGATGCGATGTATCCGCATTAAACTCGGTAGAATCCGCATCTTGCCAGCCCAGCACATTTCTGGCGTAGGACATGACCAGGATCTGCATACCTAAGCAAATACCGAAGAACGGGATATGATGCCGTCTGGCATAGTCCGCGCTTAAGATCATGCCCTCGATGCCGCGGGAACCGAATCCGCCCGGCACGATGATGGCGTGTACGCCTTCAAAGGTCTCCTTCAGGTTCTGCTCCGTAATGGTCTCGGAATCGATCCAGCGGATCTCCACATGCACCTTATGGAAGAATCCCGCGTGGCGCAGGGCCTCCGCTACCGACAGATAGGCATCATGCAGCTTGACATATTTGCCGACAAGCGCCACCTTTACGGTGCCGGTACTGTGATGCATACGGTCCAGCATTTCATTCCAGTCCTCCATGCGGCTGGCATGAGGTCTTGGCAGACGAAGCTCTCGCATGACGATCTCTGCCAATCCGTTTTCTTCCAGCATCCGCGGCGCTTCATATAAGCTTGGCAGCGTGATGTTTTCGATAACACAATCCCGCTTGACATTGCAGAAAAGCGCGATCTTCTCCAGCACAGACGGATCGATCGGTTCATCCGAACGGGTCACGATGATATCCGGCTGAATACCAAAGCTCATCAGCTCTTTGACCGAATGCTGGGTCGGCTTGGACTTGTGCTCGTTGGAGCCCGCGATGTACGGGACGAGCGTTACATGGATGAATACGCAGTTTTCCCGGCCGATCTCATGCTGCACCTGACGAATGGCTTCCAAAAACGGTTGGCTTTCGATATCGCCCGTCGTACCGCCGATCTCTGTGATGACGACATCCGCATCGGTCTTGGTCCCAACGGTATAGATGAAGTTCTTGATCTCATTGGTGATATGCGGGATGACCTGCACGGTCTGGCCCAGATATTCGCCTTTTCGCTCCTTATTCAACACATTCCAGTATACCTTACCTGTCGTCAAATTGGAATACTTATTTAGATCTTCATCGATAAATCTTTCATAATGTCCTAAATCCAGGTCGGTTTCCGCCCCGTCTTCCGTCACAAATACCTCTCCATGCTGATAGGGGCTCATCGTTCCGGGATCCACATTGATATAGGGGTCGAGTTTCTGCGCTGCTACCTTCAGGCCGCGGCTCTTGAGCAGCCGTCCCAAAGAGGCCGCGGTAATGCCTTTTCCGAGTCCGGATACAACGCCGCCTGTTACGAATACATACTTAGTCATAGGTCTTTCTCCTTTCTCCTGCCATGTTTTCTAAAGAAGAAGAGCGTCTTCGAGTCGGTACCGATCACGACCGGTACTGATCAAAGACGCTCTTTCCTATCAGATCTGTTTATACTTCTTTTGGGCCTCATGGCGTAAACCTCTTTCAAAAAACATAGTCACTAGTATATGTCTTCTTTTGGTTTTTTGCAACTGTATTTTGCTCTTTTCAGTGACGAAAAAACGCCGGACTTTTCCCTAAATTTCGTAGGATCCGTATCTTGACTCATCTTCCGATCCATAGTATTATAGTAGTAGTCTCCCTTTTTTTGGGGGCATCTTTTTATGCAGGGAGCTTACCGCATTATGAACCTATTCTTTTACCTGCAAAGCGCGTTGCTTGGTGCCGGTCTGGCTATGGACGCCTTTTCAGTATCTCTGGCCAACGGCTTGATCGAGCCGCAAATGCCGCGCGGGCGCCTATGTTCCATAGCCGGCATCTATGGGTTTTTCCAGTTTACCATGCCTGCCATAGGGTGGTTTCTTGTCCGCACTGCGGCCGAGCGGTTTGAGGTCTTCTCGCAGTTAGTCCCGTATATCGCCTTAGGTCTTCTTTCCTACATCGGAGGCAAAATGCTGATGGAAGGGCTGCGCCATATGAAAGAAGAAGTTCCTACCTTCACAAAAGCTCTCACCTGGCCGGTGCTTCTCATGCAGGGCATCGCCACATCCATCGACGCTTTATCTGTCGGCTTTACCCTGGCCGATTATGATATGTACAAAGCTTTAACAGCCAGTCTGGTCATCGGGTTTGTCACCTTTTTTCTGTGTGTTCTGGCTTTGCATCTGGGCCGGCGCTTTGGCACGAGATTTGCCCGGCATGCTTCCTTGATCGGCGGTATCATTCTGATCGCCATCGGTCTGGAAATATTCATCCAGCATCTGATATAACGTTTTTTCCGGGAGGTTTCCATGGTTCTTGCAGTCGCTTTATTCATCGTTGGTTTCGTCTGCCTCATCAAGGGCGGCGACTGGTTCGTTGACGGCGCGGTCGGCATCGCAGAGCGCTTCCATGTGCCTGAGCTTTTGATCGGCGCGACGGTCGTCTCGATCGGCACCACCCTTCCGGAAGTCATGGTATCCGCCGGTTCCGCCTTAAGCGGCCATGGCGAGATCGCCTATGGCAATGCGATCGGCTCGATCATCTGTAACACAGCTCTGATCAGCGCTTTGACCTTTGCGGTCTGTCCCGGTCCTGTCGAGAAGAAGTCTTTGCGGATCCCCGTCATTTTCTTCTTCCTGGCTGCTGCCCTCTACTGCGCCGTTGCCTATACCTCCGGCAGCTTCAGCCGCCTTATCGGCATCATCCTGCTCGTCATCTTCCTGGTCTACATGATCATCAATATTATCCAGGTCAAAAAGCTTCCGGCGCAGGAGGATCCCGCGCAAGAAGAACAGCCTGCAAAAAAAGAGACTCTGGCTGTGGACCTGATCAAGCTCATCGGCGGAGCCGTTCTGATCGCTGTCGGCGCCCGTCTGCTCATCGATAACGGTACCAAGATCGCGGAGGCGTTGGGTGTACCGGAATCCGTCATCGCGCTTACCTTCGTTGCGCTGGGCACCTCTCTGCCTGAACTGGTCACCGCCATCACATCCCTGGTCAAGGGACATGGCGCTTTGTCTATCGGCAACGTCATCGGCGCCAACCTCTTCAACCTGGTCCTGGTCAGCGGCCTGTCCATCGCGTTGAATCCCTTCACCATCCCGCAAAGTTCCCTGATCGCCGGGCACAATGCCTCCTTGGTGCTGGACCTGCCGGTCATGCTGTTCGTCATGATCTTTATGACCATTCCGGCCTTGATCCGCGGCAAACTCAGCCGCTTCCAGGGCATCGTACTGCTTCTCATTTACTTTGCGTATTGTGTTCTGCAGTTCATGATCTGATGATGTTAAAGGGGTTATGAAATATCATAGTGATCCATAAAGGTTTGCCCCGCATGCAGTTATTACCTGATGGTTTTCATTATTAAGAACCTGTCCCGTACAGTGCCAAAGGCCTACAGGATGAGAATAAAAAGCTCGTGTCATATCACGTAAATTCAAACCTGTGTTCGCCGCCATTACGGGATGGGTTTTTTTGTCGCTTTCTGACCCGGTAAAACAGAAGCAGATCCATCAGAAAAGCCTCATCTGTTACTAGATGCGACAGCTTTTTCGATTTATATCAGGTAGGGGCCTTCTGCTTTACCCGATGTGGCTTGAAGATCTGACCTCACCTGGTAAGTGTTTCCTGTCTTTACGGAAACTATTAGCAAAACATTGGGTCTTGAAAAGCGTTTTCGTCCTCAAAGACCCAACTCCTCGCTTTTTGGGTCTTTGATGGGTTTTTTCGTTTCTGAGAGGCGGTGTGAAAAAAACACCTTCGGAATTACTTGATTTTCGCTTTCCCCTTCGCTCTTATACAGTAGTGTTTTGAAGGGCTACTTGATTTTGAAAAATAATGGAAGCTGAATCAAGTAATATTTTCGAAGAAATTATCGTTTATACCTGATTATGATCGGTTATAAGGTCATAATACAGTAATTACAGCGGTTGATAAAACGTTTTGACAAATTGATTGCTGTATTATTGCCATCTTTATGAGACTAATCAAGTAACCGGTTTTGACACTACTTGATTTATAGAAATGGTGAGATAGAAATCAAGTAGCGCCATTCTCTGC
>ONBQ01000146.1 GCA_900316145.1 uncultured Eubacteriales bacterium | reverse complement strand
TAAGGATATCGAAGATATCGTGACCATGTCCTTGGAGACCAATGTCTTCCATATGATGGATGCCATAGGCAATCAGCGGGTCCAGGAAGCCTACCGCATTTATCAGAACCTGTTGAAAACAGGGGAGAATGATTATTATATCTTTTCGCTCGTGCGCCGTCAGATCGATATGCTGTTCAAGACAGCCGTCTATCAGAGGGATCATTATGATGCGTCCTCTATTGCGAGAGCCATGGGGATCCGGGATTTCATGGCCCGCAAGAATATGCAGCAGGCATCCAAGTTTCCGATCAAAAAACTGTCCGAGGCGATGGATGAGACGCTCAAGTATGATGTCGGCATCAAGTCGGGAACGATCACGGCGGGCAGAGCCATTGAGCTTTTGATCGCAAAATATGGTTCGCGCATGGCTTCCCGGGTTTAATAGAAAAGCAAAACCCCGGTCACGACCTGGCGAGGGAAGTGATCGGGGGATGTTCGTTGTCCTGTAATGAAAGAATGGTAAATAATTAAGCAGCCATGCGATCTACGGCTTTGGTAAGACGGGCAACCTTGCGGGAAGCGGTGTTCTTGTGGAAGATACCCTTGCTCTTAGCCTTATCGATAGCGGATACGGCGTTCTTAAGAGCCTCGCGGGCTACAGCCTGATCACCGGCAGCAACTGCTGCATTGACCTTCTTGATCGCAGTCTTGACAGCGGACTTGATCATCTTGTTGCGAAGTGTCTTTTTCTGGATAACTTTGATTCTCTTCTTCGCGGATTTAATGTTTGCCATGGAACTTTCAATACCTCCTGAGATGTAAATTCTATATAGATATAGAACGGACGACTAAGACACAAGTGATATTATATAACCGTAAGGGTCAGAAGTCAACATTTATTTTGAAAAAAGTTGGCTTTTTCAGCGGCTTTGTGCTATAATGAATCGACATTTGACAAAGGAGTTAACAGCACTGTATGACACAGCAGGATCATATAAGAAATTTCAGCATCATAGCCCATATCGATCATGGCAAATCAACGCTTGCGGACCGCATCATTCAAAAGACCGGTCTGCTTACAGAACGTGAAATGCAGGATCAGGTGCTTGATAATATGGACTTGGAGAGGGAACGCGGCATCACCATCAAAGCGCAGGCGGTCCGTCTCATCTATAAGGCCAATGATGGAGAGGAATACATTTTCAATCTCATCGACACACCGGGCCATGTGGACTTCAACTACGAAGTGTCGCGCAGTCTGGCGGCGTGCGAAGGCGCGCTTCTGGTCGTAGACGCGGCACAAGGTGTGGAAGCGCAGACTTTGGCTAACACATATCTGGCCATGGAGCACGATCTGGAGATCATTCCGGTCATCAACAAGATCGATCTGATCGCGGCGGATCCTGAAAGGGTCAAGCAGGAGATCGAGGACATCCTCGCCATTGATTGCTCAGAAGCGCCGTTGATCTCGGCCAAGGTCGGACTGAACATTGAAGATGTACTGGAAACGATCGTAAAGCAGGTGCCGCCTCCCCATGGGGATCCGGACGCGCCTTTGAAGGCCCTCATTTTTGACTCCTTATATGACCCGTATCGCGGCGTAATCGTATTCGTGCGTATCATGGACGGTTCTATGAAGGCTGGAACGCGTGTGCGCATGATGGCCACGGAGCAGGAGTATGAACTGGTGGAAGTTGGCCATATGGGTGCCGGACGCCTGTTCCCGTCGGAAGATCTTTCCGCCGGAGAGGTTGGATATTTTACAGCCAGCATCAAGGAAGTGCAGCATACCCGAGTGGGTGATACGGTCACGGATGCTCTGTGTCCCACTGCGGAACCCTTGCCGGGTTATAAGAAAGTGCAGTCCATGGTCTTCTGCGGCCTGTTCCCGGCGGATGGATCCAAGTACCCGGATCTGCGGGATGCCCTGGAGCGTCTGAAACTTAATGACGCGTCCCTTACCTTTGAAGCGGAGACTTCGACTGCTCTGGGCTTCGGATTCCGCTGCGGTTTTCTGGGGCTTCTGCATATGGAGATCATCCAGGAGCGCCTGGACCGGGAGTTCAATCTGGACCTGATCGCCACGGCGCCGGGTGTCATTTATAAGATCCATAAGCTCAACGGTGATGTGATCGACCTGTCCAATCCGGCTGATATGCCGGATCCGGCCGAGATCGACTATATGGAAGAACCCATCGTGAAGGCGGAGATCATCCTGCCTACCGAACACATCGGAGCGATCATGGATCTTTGCCAGGAGCGAAGGGGAGAATACAAGAGCATCGAATATCTGGAAGCCACAAGAGCCCTGCTTACCTATCATATGCCGCTCAATGAGATCATTTATGACTTCTTTGACGCGCTGAAATCCCGCAGCCGTGGCTATGCGTCCTTCGATTATGAGCTGATCGGATATGAAAAGTCTGATCTGGTCAAATTGGATATGCTCATCAACCGTGAGCCCGTAGACGCGCTGTCCTTCATCGTGCATGAATCGAAGGCTTACGAGCGCGGCCGCAAGATCGCGGAACGCCTGAAGGATGAGATCCCGAGACACCAGTTTGAAGTGCCTATCCAGGCCGCCATCGGCAGCAAAGTCATCGCCCGGGAAACGGTCAAAGCCCTGCGCAAAGATGTTCTGGCAAAGTGTTACGGTGGTGATATCAGCCGAAAGAAGAAGCTGCTCGAAAAGCAGAAGGAAGGTAAGAAGCGCATGCGCCAGTTCGGCAATGTAGAGGTGCCGCAGTCGGCGTTCATGAGCGTTCTGAAGTTTGATGAAGATGATTGATCTTAACAAGAGGCCGGATCCGGAAACGGGGATCGGCCTTTATGTTCATGTTCCGTTTTGTGTCCGTAAATGTGCCTATTGTGACTTCCTCTCTTTTCCGGCTTGTGAGAAGGAGCGGGAAGATTATGTGGAAGCCCTGTGCCGTGAGATCCGATCTCATGGGGGACAAACGCTTCGGACTATTTATTTCGGTGGTGGAACACCCTCCATCCTTTCTTTAGAGCAGATGGAAAAGATCTGCCGGACTATACGACATGCTTTCACCTTACAAGAGGACTTGGAGTGGACCATCGAGTGCAACCCGGCCACTTTCGATCTGGACAAGGCAAAAGGCTGGCGCGCCTTGGGCTTTAACCGGGTCAGCATGGGCGTGCAGTCTCTGGATGACAGGCTTTTACGACGGATCGGCCGTATTCACACCGCTGATGAGGCGAGAGAGGGCTTTCGGACCCTGCGAGAGGCCGGATTTGACAATATATCTGTTGACCTCATGATGGGCCTGCCGGAACAATCCATGGAGGACTGGCTCCGGTCTTTGAAAGAAGTGATCTCATGGCAGCCGGAGCATATGTCCTGCTACAGCTTGATCCTGGAAGAAGGCACACCTCTTTATGAAGAGGAAGATCTGCCGGTGCCGGATGAGGACACAGAGAGGGCCATGTATCATGAAACAGTACGTATGTTGAAGGAAGCCGGACTCCCGCAGTATGAGATCTCCAACTTCGCAAAACCAGGCCTGGAAAGCCGTCACAATACTTCTTACTGGCAGCGGATCCCATATCTTGGTATGGGTCTTGGCGCGTCCTCATTATGGGAGGAGAAACGGTATATCAATGTTTCCGGTATGAAGGAATATTTGGAAGGGGAGCCGTGGATCCTGCAGGAAGAGCTGACAGTAGAAGAACAGATGAAAGAATTCATGATGCTGGGACTTCGCATGATCAAGGGCGTGAGCCTGGAATCGTTTTTCCGGACATTTGGGATCCAAGCGGAGTCGGTGTTTCATAAGGAACTGAATACATTAAGGGAAGCTGGATTGATCGAACTTTCTGAAGGATCCGTCCATCTTACGGCCAAAGGTCTGGACCTTGCCAACCAGGTGTTTGTAGAATTTGTTTGACCTTATGAACACTTTGTAAACTTCAAAAAAATCGCAAAATAGCACTTGACAATATACCAGTCAAGTGCTATCTTATTATCAGATGTTAGCACTCGAATAAGAGGAGTGCTAACAATCATCAATCAAGAAGAGGGCAGGTGATTGTATGGAACTCAATGATCGCAAGATCCAGATCTTGCAGGCGATCATTATGAACTATCTGGAAACAGCAGAGCCTGTCGGATCCCGTACGATCTCGCGCCGACTTCCGCTGGGCTTAAGTTCAGCCACCATCCGCAACGAGATGAGTGATCTGGAAGAGATGGGCCTCATCGTTCAGCCGCATACTTCGGCCGGCCGTATTCCTTCCACTAAAGGGTATCGGTTATATGTCGATCATTTGATCGGGCTGACGGGTTCCAATAAGGAGCGCTTCAACTCGCTGCGCGGCATGCTGAGTGATAAATATCTGCAGTTGGATTCTCTGATGAAAGAGATGGGTGATATCCTGGCGGAGCTGACCAAGTATACGGCCATCGTAGCCATGCCGCAGTTCAGGAAGACACGCATCAAACGGCTGCAGTTGATCCCTTTGAATACGCATTCCATGATCCTGGTCGTTATTACGGATGGCAACATCGTTCGAAATAATGTCATTCGTACCAAACATCCGGTGCAGGCGGAAGATACCTATCGCATGACAGATATCCTCAATGCCCATCTGGCCGGCAGCACGATCGAAGGTTTAGATGCCAACGTCCTGGCACAGATCAAACAGGAAATGGGCGCGGATTCCACCATGATGCAGGGCCTGCTGGAAGCCATCACCAATACGCTTCGCTATGCGGAGAATGTGGATGTCTTTACTTCCGGCGCTACCAACATCCTGAACTTCCCGGAATTTTCCGATATAGCCCGGGCCAGAGCCTTGATGGAGGTTTTCCAGGAGAAGGATAAGATGCTGTCACTCGTCGATTATGATCTGAAAGATGATGAATCCATGAAGATCACGATCGGTTCTGAAAATACGATCGAGCAGTTGAAGGATTGCAGCGTTGTAACGGCAACGTATAAGTATGGAGGGCAGAACATCGGGTCGATCAGCGTGGTCGGGCCCATGCGTATGGACTATGACCGAGTCATCGGCACGCTGGATTACCTGGTAAAGGATTTCCAGAACATGTTCGAAGAGAATCATGAAGAAAAGAAAGAATAAGAAGAAAGGCGGTATCCGATCGATGGAAAACGAAGAGATCAAGGAGCAGGAGCTGAAAGAGGAGCCTGTTTCTGAGGAAACGATCGAATCCACTGAAGCGGAAAACACGGCGGAAGAAGCAAAAGAGCCTACGCCGGAGGAATTGTTGGAACAGGAAAAGCAGAAAGCGTCTGATTTCGAAGACCGCTGGAAGCGCAGCATGGCAGAGTTTGATAACTTCCGCAAGCGCACGCAGAAAGAAAAAGAACAGTCTTTTGACCGCGGTGCTAAAGATGTTGTAGAGAAGATGCTCCCTGTGCTGGATAACTTCGAAAGAGCTATCGCGGGCGGCAACGCGGAGGATCCCTTCGTACAAGGCGTTGAGATGATCTACAAGCAGTTCAAAACGGCCTTGGAAGATATGGGCGTGAGTGAGATCGAGGCATTGGGTCAGACCTTTGATCCGGGCCTGCATTACGCGGTCGCTCATGTGGAAGATGAAGAGCTCGGTGAGAGCACCATCAAAGCCGTCTTCCAGAAGGGTTATAAATATAAGGATACCGTAGTCAGATGTGCTATGGTTCAGGTCGCGAACTAAGAGGAATTCACAAAGGAGCCTCTTTGAATAAAAAGAAAATAATCATAAAGGAGATAGAGTCATGGGAAAGATCATAGGTATTGATTTAGGAACTACCAACAGCTGCGTAGCGGTCATGGAAGGCGGAAAGCCGGTCGTTATCACGAATCCGGAAGGATCCCGCACCACACCGTCTGTTGTAGCATTTACCAAGAATGGGGAGCGTCTGGTCGGTGACACCGCTAAGCATCAGGCGATCATGAACCCCGATAAGACCATCAGCTCCATTAAGCGAGTCATGGGTACGAATCATCGTACTACCATCGATGGCAAGAGTTACAGCCCGCAGGAGATCAGCGCGATGATCCTGCAGAAGATGAAGGCCGATGCGGAAAGCTATCTGGGCGAGACCGTAACAGAAGCCGTCATCACCGTTCCGGCTTACTTCACCGACGCACAGCGTCAGGCGACCAAGGATGCCGGTAAGATCGCGGGTCTGGATGTAAAGCGTATCATCAATGAGCATACTGCTGCAGCTCTGGCTTATGGCCTGGACAATGAGCAGGAGCAGACCATCATGGTCTATGACCTGGGCGGCGGTACCTTCGATGTTTCCTTGATCGAGATCGGCGACGGCGTTATCGAAGTTCTGGCTACCTCCGGTGATAACCACCTGGGCGGCGATGATTTCGATCAGCGCATCATCGACCATATGGTCACGGAATTCAAGAGAAATGAAGGCATCGACCTGTCTGGTGATAAGATGGCTATGCAGCGTCTGAAGGAAGCTGCCGAGAAGGCCAAGAAAGAGCTTTCTCAGATGACCACTACTAAGATCAGCCTGCCTTTCATCACCGTAACAGCCAATTCCGAGCCGAAGCACCTGGAAATGGATCTGAGCCGC
Organism: uncultured Eubacteriales bacterium; assembly: GCA_900316145.1. Classification (GTDB taxonomy): domain Bacteria; phylum Bacillota; class Clostridia; order Lachnospirales; family Bianqueaceae; genus RUG159. The sequence goes on along the minus strand of ONBQ01000146.1, from coordinate 341 downwards.
GCTGAGTTCGATCGTTTGACGTCTGATCTGGTCGAGCGTACCATGGGCCCGGTCCGCAATGCTTTGAGCGATGCCGGCAAGTCCGCGTCTGAACTGGATAAGGTCCTGCTGGTCGGCGGTTCCACCCGTATCCCGGCTGTTCAGGAAGCTGTTAAGAAGATCACCGGCAAGGAAGCCTCCAAGACTCTGAACCCGGATGAGTGTGTCGCCATCGGTGCTGCTATCCAGGGTGGTAAGCTCTCTGGTGAAGCCGGTTCCGGCGATATCCTGCTGCTGGATGTTACTCCGCTTACGCTGGGTATCGAGACCATGGGCGGCGTTGCCACTCCGTTGATCGAGCG
>ONBQ01000145.1 GCA_900316145.1 uncultured Eubacteriales bacterium | reverse complement strand
TATAAAGAGATCATCGCGAAGTATGATGAGCGTGGAGCGGAAGCTGTAGAGAACATCGAACGCTTCTCCTTCTATGATCGTACCCGTGAGAAGTCCTATGTCGTCATCATGTCCAGTGAAAAGGCGCTGTACGCCAATATCATTCTTAAAAAAGGTGTTATCTGACATCAAGGCTGCGGTCTTTGATCTTGACGGCACCCTGATCGATTCGATGGGGGTCTGGGAGAGAGTGGACCGCAGCTTTTTATCGAGACATGGCTTTCCGCAGGATAAGTATTATATCGAACAGCTGCGCAATAAAAACTATCGGGAAGCTGTGGAATTTACATTGGATTATCTGAAAGTGGAACTTACTCCAGAAGAATTAATGGCGGAATGGGATGAAATGGCTATCTGGGAATATGGGCACTCAATCCCGCTAAAAGAAGGCGCGCACGAACTTCTGGCCTATTGTAAAAGCAAAAATATGCCCATCATCCTGGCCACTGTTTCAAATCCGGGTCTGTATGAGGCAGTCCTGAAACGGCATGATATCTATGATTATTTTACCGGCTTTACTTCAGAAGAAGCGGCAGACAAAGGGAAAAGTGATCCGTTTATATACCTGGAGGCAGCCTCTATCGCCGGCGTCACTCCCGGTGAATGTATCGTTTTTGAAGACATTCTGAAGGGGATCCAAAGTGCTTCTTCTGCCGGCTTCGTTACTTGTGCGGTGGAGGATGCTTCCCAGTGGAAGGACCGCGATCAGATCAAGGCCGCCGCTGATCTCTATGTCCGGGATCTTACAGAAGCTTTAAGTGTACTGCGAACTTAAAATCAGGAGGGTCGATCATGTTATCTTACATACTTTCTCCTTCAATTCTTTCCGCGGATTTTGCGGTTCTGGGAGATCAGGTCCGGCAAACGGAAAATGCCGGCGCGCCTTGGCTGCATATCGATGTCATGGACGGGCATTTTGTGCCCAGCCTTTCTTTTGCCTTCCCGATCATCCGGTCCATCCGGAAGCTTTCCTCCCAGGTCTTTGACGTCCATCTTATGATCACAGACCCGGAACGTTATATTCCGGAATTCGTCGATAGCGGGGCGGATCGCATCACCTTCCATATGGAGGCCGTAGAGGATGCCGGACGGGTCATCGACCAGATCCATAGCTTGGGATGCCAGGCCGGGGTTTCGATCAATCCGGAAACGCCGCTTTCGGTCCTGGACCCTGTTTTAGACCGGTGTGACATGGTTCTGCTGATGACAGTGCATCCCGGCTTTGGAGGGCAGAAGTATATTGATGAGGTCACGCAGAAGATCATTGACCTGCGTCAGAAATGCCCGGATCTGGATATTCAGGTCGATGGCGGGATCAAGCTTTCCAACGCGGAAGACGTGCTGAAAGCCGGAGCCAATATTCTGGTGGCGGGCTCATCGGTGTTCGGAGGCGATATTCAGAAGAATGTTAAGGACTTTAATCAGATCCTTTCAGACTTCGCGTAAAACAAAAAGCGCTCCGGCAGCTGGCTGGAACGCGAAAAAACAAAAAAATAAGCTCCCGACCGGATTCGAACCGGTGACCTACGCATTACGAGTGCGTCGCTCTACCGACTGAGCCACGGAAGCTTGAAAGCTTTATAACTATACTACTTTTTTAAAAACCTGTCAAGACTTTTTTCAATGTTTGCGGAAAAGGAGAGATCCAATGGATATGGTCAAAATCGGTCTTGTCGGTCTGGGAGGAAGGGGAACCGGGATCCTGAGCGCTGTGCTCCTGAAGATGGAGGATGTCAGAATACAAGCGGTGTGCGAGATCTATGATGACCGTTTGGAACGGGCACAGGACCTTGTGGACCAGGCCAAGGGTTACCGTCCGGCAGCCTACCATGATTATCAGGAGATGTTCAGCAAGGAGGATCTCGATGCCGTACTGATCTTCACCGGATGGGAAAGACACGCGGAGATCGCGATCGCGGCCATGGAAGCTAGTATCCCAGTTGGAAGCGAAGTTGGGTGCGAGTATTCATTAGAGCATTGCGTCCGCCTGGTCGAGACTTACGAAAAAACCGGCACGCCTTATATGTTCATGGAGAACTGCTGCTACGGAAGAGAAGAGCTGCTGGCTACCTCCATGGCGCGGGCGGGGCTGTTTGGCACGATCGTGCATTGTCAGGGATCCTATGCGCATGACTTAAGAGAAGAGGTGGCCTACGGGATCGAGAACAGGCATTACCGCTTCCGTAATTATGAGAACCGCTGCCTGGAAAACTATCCGACGCATGAGCTGGGCCCAATCGCAAGGCTGCTCAATATCGGACGCGGCAACCGGATCGTTTCTGTCGTTTCCGTTGCTTCCAAAGCAGAAGGTCTGAAAGAGTATATCCGGACGCAGGCCAAGAAAGGGCCGCTTCCGCCTTCCTTACAGGATGTTTCCTTCCGACAGGGTGACATCGTGACGACGATCCTCACTTGTGCCAATGGTGAGACGGTCACACTCAGGCTGGATACGACGCTGCCTCGGTTCTATGCCCGTGACTTTACGGTGCGCGGAACCAAGGGATTATATGAACAGAACACGAATACGGTCTTTCTGGATGGTGTTCACAAGGAAGAGTTCTGGGAAACGGCTAAGTCCTATGAGGCTCTTTTGAACAATGCCAAGGAATATGAAGAACAGTATCTGCCATCCATCTGGAAAGAGGTCACGCCTGAGGTCTTGGAGGCCGGACACGGGGGTATGGATTATTTCTGCTACCGCGCGTTCGTAGACGCGGTCAAAAACCATACGCCAATGCCGATCGACGTATATGACGGGGCTACCTGGATGGCGGTATCGGTCTTATCGGAACGATCCATCCAGCAGGGAGGACAGGCGCAAAGCATGCCGGACCTGACAGGCGGCAAATGGTTTTTGCGAAAGCCGGAAGATGTTGTCAGGTTACAATAAACACTTTGAGAGGACAAGAACATGAAAGCTTTTATGGACCGGGATTTTCTTTTAAATTCCGAAACGGCGAAACACTTATTCCATGATTATGCGGAAGATCTTCCGATCTATGATTATCATTGCCATATCAGCCCGAAAGAGATCTACGAAAATATCCATTATGATAATATTACGCAGGTATGGCTGTATGGAGATCATTACAAATGGCGCATCATGCGTGCGGTCGGGATCGATGAAAAGTACATCACCGGCGATGGTTCGGACTACGAGAAGTTCCTTTCCTATGCCAGAGCTTTGAGCCAGGCGATCGGCAATCCGTTGTATCACTGGTCCCATCTGGAATTAAAGCGCTATTTCGGCATCGAAGAGCCGTTGAATGAAGAATCCGCGCCGAGGATCTGGGAACAGGCCAATGCCAAACTGAAGGACCTTTCCTGCCGGAATCTGATCGAAATGAGCAACGTAGCGCTGATCGCGACGACGGATGACCCCGTTGATGATCTGGAATACCATCGCCTGATCGCGGAAGAAGGAAGCATGAAGGCCAAAGTGGTTCCGGCTTTCCGTCCGGACCGTCTTGTGGAGATCACCAAGCCTGATTTTGCCCAGTATATCGCAAAGCTTGGTGAAGTGGCCGGTTTCCCGATCGACTCCTTAGCCGCTTTGAAACAGGCCATCCATTACAGAGTCGAGTATTTCCACTTAAGAGGAAGCCGCATTTCTGACCATGGACTGGATTATGCTCCTTATGAAGAGGCAACAGAAGAGCAGGTAGAGATCATTCTGAAAAAGGCCTTGAACGGTCAGACCTTGACCTCAAAGGAACGGGATCAGTACCGGACGATGATGCTCTTGATCCTTTCCCGCGAATATGCTTCCCATGACTGGGCTATGCAGCTGCATCTGGCGGCGATCCGCAATCTGAACAGCGACCTGTTTGGCAAGCTGGGTCCGGATGTAGGAAATGACGCGATCCTGGATGTTCATCTGGCGGAAAACCTCTCCAGACTGCTGGATGCCATGAACCGTCAGGGTTCCCTGCCCAAGACCATTCTTTACAGCCTGAACCCGACCCACAATTATATGCTGCTTACGGTAGGCGGCTGCTTTGCCGGAGGAATCCCGGGCAAGATCCAGCTTGGTTCCGCCTGGTGGTTCAATGATCATATCAATGGTATGAGAGAACAGCTGAAAACCGTTGCGGATGTTGGTGTACTGGGACAGTTTATCGGCATGTTGACAGATTCTCGAAGCTTCTTATCCTATTTCCGTCATGAATATTTCCGAAGGATTTTGTGCAATCTGATCGGAGAATGGGTCGAAAATGGGGAATATCCACAGGATGAAAAGGCTTTGGAAACCATCGTTAAGGGAATTTGCTACAATAACGCGGTCCGTTACTTCGGTATCGAGCTGTGAGCGGGTTGCTTGCTTTTTTAAGACATCCATTGTATAATTTAATAAAGATTCAAAAAGGGATAAGTTTGAGAATCGGGCTTATCCCCTTTTATTTGGGAGAACAGGCTATGATCATGCGGGTGATCGGCAAAGAAGAAGCGGGCAGAAGACTGGATCGTTATATCCGGAAATTGTGCCCTGATATGCCGTTATCGTTTCTGCACAAGCAGCTTAGAGGAAATGGTTTCCGCGTCAATGACAAACGTGTCCATAATGCGGATCTGGTACTCGAAGAGAATGACAGACTGGCCGTATATCTGTCTGATGAACAGCTGAAAAGCTTCGGTTTCACGGATAGAATAGAGCCGTCTGAGGCTTTGGATCAGGACCTCCTGGCAATGGTCCCGCCCATCGTCTATGAAGACGAGATGCTTGTGATCTTTGATAAGCCCTATGGAATGCTTTCACAGAAGGATGCGAGCGGACGGCCTTCCTTAACGGAGATCGGTCAGACGTATCTTTATAGTCGGGGACTTTCCAGAGATACCGGTTTCGTACCGGGCGTCTGCAGTCGTTTGGACTATAACACCAGCGGTCTGGTCTTGATGGGAAAGACGCTCAAAGCGCAGCAGGCTTTGATGCAGATGATCCGGGAAGACAGGATCGACAAATTGTACTACGCGCTCGTAGCCGGTCATCCTGATTGGCCGGAATGGAGAACACTGCGCCAGGCGTTTCACAAAGATCAGACAAAGAATAAACTGATCCTGCGTAGGGCAGAAGGTGACCATTCCCAAAATCTTGTTATCAGCGAAGTCAGAGTTCTTTCGTATAATACAAAGGAAAAAGTATCCTTAGTGGAGGTTCGGCTGCTTACCGGAAAGAGTCATCAGATCCGCGCCCAGCTTTCTTATGAAGGCTATCCCATCGTAGGAGACCCTAAATACAATCCAGGCTCTGATATGCATCACAGACAGCTGCTCTGTGCCAGACAGCTGTATTTTCGATCAGCGATAGCTCCGTTCGAGTATTTGCAAGACCGGCGCTTTTATGCTCAATTGCCACAGGACATGAACACCTACCTTGTGGATCCAGAATGATTTATGAGGTGAGCGACGAATGAAAAGCCCTTACTTTTTAAATGGTGATCTGAAGGATGCTTCTTATCTGGCATCACAGATCGTACAAGCGGCAGCCGATCAGAACCTGTTCGTGGAACAGGATCCGTACGGCAATGTTTTTGTACGCAAACCGGCGAATCAGAACCGGATGAGTGTCTTGCTCCATGGTTATACCTATGCCGCGGCTTTTCTTATGACAGAATTGATCTGTGCTTCCAAGATCCATTGCCCGGAACTGGAATTCCTGTTTTCCACTCGCGATCATATGAACAGGTCCAGCGCCCGGGATTTTGATATGAGTCAGATCCGGTCCCGTCTGGTCATCAATCTGGATGCGGAAACAGAGGAGGAGATCATCTCATCATGCGCCGGCTTTGTCCGTCTGGTATTTGAAACGGAGATCATGCGCTCTCAGCCCATGCGGGGCGCCTTGCCGGTCCAGGTCCGCATCTTTGGATTAAAGGGAGGCCACAGTGCCAGAGACATTCAAAAAGGTCATGCGAATGCCATCAAATTGATGGGAGAATTCTTGTTTGACTGGTACAACTATTCCGTTGATACCCAATTGGTCAGTGTCAACGGCGGGCTTTTCACCAATTCCATCCCCACAGAATGCACGGCAAGACTCCTGATCCGGGAAGATCTGAAGGAGAACTTTGAGCGGGGCTGCTGGTGGTTCGGTGAAGATCTGAATCAACGGTTTGCTTCTATCGATCCGGACGCCCGCATAGAGGTCACATTCCCTTCCGCCAATACAGAAGATGATACCTGGAGACCGATGCCTGTTGACGAAACAGGACGGATCATCAGTTTCTTGAACCTTTGCCCGAACGGAGCGATCAATATGCTGCAGGAATCGGAAAACCAGGTAGAGACTTCCTGCAACATCCGCAATGTAGTTACGGAAATGGACCGCTGGAGACTCTTTACGTCGATCCGCAGCTTTGATGACAGTAAGAAAAATGCCCTGCGGGATGAGTTTGAACTTTTGGCGGAACTGAACCGGATCGGATTTACCTCCATCGGTGATTTCCCAAGCTGGAAGCATGAAAACGTATCCAATATGCAGAACCGCTATGAACAGGCTTATAAATATTGTACCGGCCGGCCGGTCAAGGTCGTAGCAGCTCCGGAAGAGCAGGAGCTCATGCTCTTTTTCCAAGCGATGCGGGATCTGGAGGCCATCTGCGTAGGAGTCAATACGAAAGATGGCAGACCGGAAACGGAAAGCTTAGAGCGGATAAGCAAAGTGCTGAAAACGATGTTTGACAGATTCTTTAATAAACAAACCCCCTGATCCAAAGTGAACTGCTCCCCGTCAAGAGGACAATGAAATAAATAATGATTATTCCAGTCAGATACAACAGTATCTGGCTGGTTTTTTATGCAGCAAAGTATAATTCATGCTTTTCCATCGGCGTCATAGTCCCAAGCCGACGTTGGTAGCGACCGTTGTTATAGTATTCGATAAACTCTTCGATCATTGCAACCAATGATTCACGGTTGAAATACCGTTTCCCATAGTAGCGTTCTCTCTTCAGGATTCCCCAAAAACCTTCCATCGGACCGTTATCTATGCATTTCGCGACTCGTGACATGCTTTGTGTCATACCGGCATCTTCCAGTTTCTTATGGAATGTTCGGTTGGTATACTGAAATCCCCGGTCACTGTGGAAGAGAGGCCGCGCATCAGGATTTAACTCTACCGCT
>ONBQ01000142.1 GCA_900316145.1 uncultured Eubacteriales bacterium | reverse complement strand
CCCAGACTGAACAAGTACTTTTACATCAAATATCTGGATTAACAAATCCCAGTATATCGAGGTAACCGCCATGAAGCAAATCACGAATAAAGAATACGAAGAGTGGCAGAAATACAAAGCGGAGAAAGCAAAGGGTCATGTGCTGCTGCCGGATACCGTCCGATTCATCTGCGAGGCCAATGGCTATGATGCCGAGAAGATCGGCCAGCACTTCCTTGAAATCCTGCCGAAGATTACAGAGCGTAAGGAGGGATTGTCCCTGTGAGAGTTCTTGATTTGGATATTCCGGAGTCGAGCTGAAATGATCGCCATGAAGCCTGGAAGCCGCATAAACAGTAGGTTTTCAGAAAGTGACAGATTTGCCGTTAAGAAAGGGAGCGTTTTATGGATAATAGCAAGCAGCAGGCAACGATCTATATCGGCCTGAATGATCGAATAACAGGCGTACAGAAATTTGATACGGAAAAGTATCTTTCGATTTTAAAGAATACTTGCCGCAGTTACCGGGTCGCTTTTTCCGTTCAGATCCTGAATGGCGGTTATTTCCATGAAGATGGCCGATATGTGGAAGAAAGCACCCTTGTGCTCAGGCTGGTGGATGTGCCGAGCGATACCATAACGGAAATCGCAAAGGATCTGTGCGTGTTTTTTAATCAGGAGAGCGTTATGGTAACACTGAATGAAACTTCTGTTATTTTTATTAAAGAAAATCTGTAATTCGTACGGCGGAAACCTTTTTAGTGGCATAGAAAACTGAATCCATGAAGAGGAGATGCATATGAACACGAAGTTGTTTATCCAAGCCATCGTTAAATTCTTAAGCGGGTTGCTTCTCGTTGGACTTCTTCTGTTCCTGCCGGCGGGGACGTTGGCATACTGGCAAGCCTGGCTGCTCATCGGGATCCTGTTCCTCCCCATGTTCATTGCAGGCCTGATCATGATGAAGAAATCGCCGGATCTGCTGAGGAAGAGGCTGGATGCCAGGGAAGAGCAGATGGAGCAGAAAGCGGTCATTGCACTCAGCGGACTTATGTTTCTGGCGGCCTTTGTTGTGGCCGGCCTGAACTTCAGATTCGGCTGGATCGTGCTTCCTGCATGGGCCTCCTATGCGGCGGCAGTCGTTTTCCTGCTGGCCTACGCCCTGTATGCTGAAGTCCTGCGCGAGAATGTCTGGCTTTCCCGGACAGTCGAGGTCCAGGAAAACCAGAAGGTCGTGGATACCGGGCTTTATGGCATGGTCCGGCACCCGATGTACATGAGCACGCTCCTGCTGTTCCTTTCGATGCCGCTGGTGCTGGGGTCCGTGATCTCCTTGTGTGTCATGTTGGCCTATATCCCGATCATCGCAAAGCGCATCCGCAATGAAGAGCAGGTGCTGGAGCACGGACTGGAAGGATACGCCGAGTATAAGAAGCGGGTCAAGTATAAAGTGATCCCGTTTGTATGGTGAAGAATCATGAATAGACCCATTACGACCCTGTTTATGCTGATGTCCGTGGACGGCAAGATCAGCACCGGCGCGACGGACGAGATGGATGTGGACCGGGATCTTCCGCAGATCATTGGGCTCAAGGAGGGCTTGCATCAATACTATGAGATCGAGCAGACAACCGATCTGTGGTCCTTCAACACAGGCCGCGTCCAGGTGAAGATGGGGGTCAATACCTCGGAAATGCCGGAGAAGACCCCGGTATCCTTCGTTCTGCTGGACAATCATCACCTGAACGAACACGGCGTCCGGTACTTTTGCGCCAGATCCAGGCAGTTTGTGCTGATCACAACGAACCAGGATCACCCTGCTTTTCATGTGCAGGCAGACAACCTGCATATCATTTTTCAGGAAGAACTGTCTCTGGCAGATGCATTGATGATCCTGAAAGAGAGATTCGGCTGCGAGCGGCTGACCGTTCAGTCCGGCGGCACGGTCAACGGGCTTTTCCTGCGGGAAAAACTGTTTGATTTCGTGGATATCGTTGTGGCTCCTGTGCTGATCGGCGGCAAGAACACTGCCACGTTGATCGACGGCAGATCCTTGCAGGCCAGGGATGAATTGGACCAATTGGGCATACTGCGGCTGATAGAAGCCGCCCCATTGCAGGATTCCTACCTGCGGCTGCGTTATCAGGTGGTTGGATGAAGGAGCACACTATGGATAAGAACTGGTCCGAAATGAACAAAGAAATGCAGAAACTGATCGCCAACGTGTTTCGCCTTCTGGAAAAGGAAATGGCGGATTTTGTGACGAAGAGATAAACGTTAGTGCTTTTGATGCAGTTAGGAAGACTGAGGGAGAAGAAGATATGAAGATCCAGGAAGCATGCGACCTGCTGAAAAAGGAACTTTTGAATAATGGATATGAATACGGATTCGATTTAAACGGAAAAACATATAAACCTGATATGTCAAAAGGAGGCCATGATCAAGAATTCTTCCATCGTTTATTGACGGAATACCGCATTCAAAAACCCGAAGATACCAGACAAGCGAAAATCGGCACGTGTCACGATGCGGCTGTCCTTATGAAATCCATGCTGGATGAGCATAATGTGCCAAGCAGGATCTGGCTGCTGCACAATGCGCAAAACAATAAATTCCATACGGTTCTGACATTTTCTCTGGAAAGAAAAACGGTTTATCTGGAGCTGACACCCCAGTCCGGAAAACCGTGGTATGGTAAAGAAATCGTTTTTGACAGCGAACAGGATTTTATCGATGAATACTCACAAAACGGGCAGGAAGTCATAGATGTGACCGACTCCATTTCAATTGGTGAGGCTCCTGAATTTTTATTATCAAGGATGGCGTAAATTATGCTAAGACTCCAGACTGTTCAGAAAAAAGACCGGGATCTGCTTTGGAACATCAATCAGAAATATCTCTACGAGATGACCAATTTCTATGATGATCCCATGGATGAGAGCGGCAACTATCATTATGGACACTTTGAGGAATATTTCTCGGATCCATCAAGGACCGCCTATTTTATATTTGACGAAGAGACCCTTGTAGGTTTTGCGATGATCTGCCCCTATTCCAATATCGGTCAGCATCCGGATCATACGATGGCGGAGTTCACCATATTCCCCGCATACCGCAGGAGACACTTTGCTTTGGATGCGGCGAAGACGATCCTGGATCAGCATCCGGGCCAGTGGGAGATCAAGTACAACGAGAAGAACAACGGCGCGAAGAAGCTGTGGAACACGGTGGCGGCGCCTTATAAGCCGGAGGTATATCATCTGAATGCGGAAGAAACCGTTCTTTCCTTCACAACGGCGGAAAAGATCATAGCCGCATGCGGAAACGACTGTGCCGCCTGCCCCAGGTTCTCGGCCCCTCCCTATGAGAAGTCAGAGGAAGAGCTGCATCATACCGCGGAACTATGGATGAAGATCGGGTATCGGGATCATATCGTGTCCAACGAAGAGATCGCCTGTCACGGCTGCAAGCCGGACAACTGGTGCAGATATCGGGTGATCCAGTGCTGTGAAGACCATGGGGTCAAGACGTGCGGTGAGTGCCAAGAGTATCCTTGCGACAATATAAAAGACTGCTTTGCGGTGACAGAATCCTTTGAACCGATGTGCCGAGAGGTATGCACGGATGAGGAGTACAGGCAGTTGAAAAAAGCCTTCTTTGAAAAAGAAAAGAATCTGAACAGAGCAGCCTTAATAGCCCAATAACACTTGAATATGCTAAAAAGACAAAAGTAGGGAAGGAATATGGAAAAGAGAAATGAGCTGATACTGTTCACCAGTCGGGACGGACAGGTTACACTTCCCGTAACGGTCGAACAAGATACGATGTGGCTGAATATCGAACAGATTTCTGCGTTGTTTATGCGCGATAAGTCAACTATTTCCAGACATATACGAAACGTGTTTCAAGAAAATGAATTAGACCGGAATGCAACTGTTGCAAAATTTGCAACAGTTCAGGAGGAAGGAAATCGACAAGTCGAAAGAAAGATTGAGTATTATAACCTCGACGTAATCATCTCTGTCGGTTACAGGGTCAAATCGCAACGCGGCGTGGAATTCCGCAAATGGGCGAATTCTGTATTGAAAGACTATATTCTGAAAGGGTTCGCTGCCAATGAGACCCGGTTAAAACAACTTGGAGAAGCTGTACGGCTGATGAAAAGGATCGAATCCAGCCTGGAATCTAAGCAAGTGCTGTCAGTTATTGAACGGTTCAATGCAGCGCTGGATCTTTTGAATGACTATGATCATCAGAGGATGACCCGTCCAAAAGGGACGCCGGGAGCGTATGTTTTGACATATGAAGAGTGTCGCCGGGTGATCGATCAGATGCGGTTCGGCTCGGAATCAGCGCTGTTCGGGAACGAGAAGGATGATTCTTTCAAGGGCAGCATCGGTAATATTTATCAGTCTTTTGGCGGGCAGGAGATCTATCCATCCATTGAAGAGAAGGCCGCCAATCTGCTGTATTTTGTGACAAAGAATCACAGTTTTTCGGATGGCAACAAGCGCATCGCTGCAGCCATGTTCCTTTACTTTCTGGATCGTAACGGAATCCTGTACGATGAGACTGGCAATAAACTGTTGGATGACCATACATTGGTTGCGCTTACCATCATGATCGCAGAGTCCCGTACGGAAGAAAAAGAAATGATGATCAGTGTGATCATGAACTGCATAGCCTAAGGTAACGGAGCAGAAAAATGAGCTTAATGAAATCCAATTCGATGGAAATAACGGCGGCGGCAAAGAATCTGAAAGCTGCGGAAGACTTTATCGGGAAGCGGTTAAAGCGGAGCCGCATCAGTAAAGAGATCCAGTCGGAAACGATGCTTGTTTTTGAAGCGCTGTTTCGTAATATGCTGAGGCAAGGCTTCGATGAAAATACTGTGATCACGATCAAGACCAGAAACAGTTTTGGAGAGATCGATATCAATCTGGGCTTTGAGGGCAAGCCCTTCGTAGCCATCAGCGAAGAGACCGACGCGTTCACAGAGGATGATAAGGTCCTTCAGGAATACGAGGATAAGTTTGATTACAGCTACCAGTACGGGTACAATCTGATCCATATCGTAGTGAACAGAAGCTTTCAGAATACGCTGCTCTTAAGCTTCGCATCGATCCTTCTGGCGATCCTGGCTTATATTCCGATCAGCATGTTCGTCAGTCTGGAGGACCAGGCCAGAGTGGGCGAGGAGATCGTTTTTCCGCTGGTGAAGCTGTTTTCCAATGCCATGCTGATGATCGGTGCTCCGGTGACCTTCTTCTCGCTGCTAAAGAATTTCACGGACATCTATATCATTTCGGAGAGGAATTCCGTCGGAAGACGAATGCAGGTCAAAACGATCATCACGTCTGTGATTACGGTCATCCTGGCCATTGAGGCCGGTTTTATCATCGCGGAGATCTTGAGTTACGATATGAGTGAGCTGGCCGGCGCCGGCGGGCTGGACGCGAGGCCGTCGTGGCGGGAGCTCATTGAATCCCTGGTGCCTTCAGACATCTTTACCCCCTTTGAAACGATCATGCCGTTTCCGCTGATCTTTGTGGCGGGGATCGTGACCTACGCGTTTTGTTCTGTCGGAAAGTATTTCGATAAGATGAAGGCGGCGGTGGATGTCTGCTATACCTTGTTTTCCCGCATGCTGCATGTCGTCATGTTCGCCTTTCCGTTTTTCAGCTTCCTGGCGATGCTGTATCCACTCTTGGGCGTTGGTTTCGACAGCCTTTTGCTGATCCTGTACATCATCGTCTTGTCCGCGGCAAGCCTGGTGATCATGGTGGCCTTCTACCTGATCCGGCTTCTGATCGGCGGTGTGAAGCTGAAACCTTTTTTAAAACATCTGCCTACGTTATTGAAGGAGAACTATAAGATCGGTTCCGTCATCGATGCGGTTCCCTTCAATATCCGATACTGTGTAAAGAACTATGGGATGGACCGGAAGCGGATCACGGACAAGTTTACCATTCTGGCCCAGATCAATCTGGATGGAAACTGCTATCTCATCATGCTGATGGGGATGGTGTTCATCTTCATGATGGTCACCAGTGCCTCCTGGTTCCATATCATCGTCATCGCGATCATGGTCGTATTTCTTTCTTTCGGAGCGCCGAACCAGCCCGGATCGATCCTGATCGGCACCTTGATCATCGCCCTGTTCCTGAAAGCAGACGTGCTGATCCCGACGGCTGTGTATCTGGAAGTGTTCTTCGGGGCCATACAGAATCTCATCAATGTAACAGGAGATCTGGTCACGGTCGCCATAGAAGAAAAGCATGTGTGGAAAAACGGGGACAACACCGTTGCGAGCTGAAAGCGGCCGCCTATCGGAAGGATTTCTATTTGACACACACATACAAAACGGGTAAAATCATTACCGTGATCAGTACACAGGGTATTGATTTCTTTGCTTTAGAAACATAGATAGTAAGGAACGAATTTTATGTTTAAGAAACTCTTTCGACAGATGATCATCACTCAGATCATCTCTCTTATGACGGTTACATTATGCATGCTGATAGACAGCATCATGATCGGCCGTTTTTTGGGCGTTGACTCCATGAGTGCCTATGGACTGGCCTCACCGCTGCTTTTGATCTTTGCCGCGTTTGGCACGTTGATCTCGGCCGGAGTGCAGGTCGTATGCGGCAAGACCATTGGCCAGGGTGATCAGGAAGGTACGGACAGCTGCTTTAGCGTTTCGGTGTTTCTGGCGGTGCTGATATCTGTCATTGGCCTGGCTGTCGTGTTTATATTTTTGAATCCGGTCACGTCTTTGCTAGGCGCCGGACGGCCTGGCAAGGAGAACGTGGTCTTTGGACTGACAAAGGATTATCTGATCGGTTTTATCCTTGGCGCGCCTGCCTTTTTGTGCGCGCAGATCATGGTGCCCTACATGCAGCTTTCAGGCCGCCGTACCAGACTGGTCGTCGCGGTCGCGGCGATGACGGTAACCGATATCGTCTTTGACTTGATGAATGTCTTTGTTTTTCATGGCGGGACCTTGGGCATGGGCCTGGCGTCGAGCTTGAGTTATTATGTGGCTTTCTTTATAGGAGTCGGCTACTTCTTCCAAAAAGACTGCATGTTTCATTTTAAACGTTCCCTGATCCGCAGATCGACGATCAAGGAAGTATTTACGGCCGGAATTCCTGCTATCGTCAATTCCGTCAGCATGGTCTTTATGGTTTTCCTGCTGAACCGGCTGCTTCTTGCGGTGGAAGGGACACAAGCGGTCGCGGCCTACTCCGTTCTTTCTACGATCAGCAATATCTGCTTCTGCTTCGGATCCGGCATCGGCGCGGTGGCTTTGATGCTGGCCACGATTTTCTATGCGGATCGGGACCGTTCTTCCATCAAGATGCTGATCGGGCTGATGGTGCGCTATGATATCCTGCTGGATCTTGCGGTCGTGGTCATAGGCGTGATCATAGCCGATCCATTGACATCCCTATTCCTGGGGGGCAATGTGGAAGTAAAAGGAATGGCGGTTACCGCGCTTCGTTTCTTCCTGCCATGCCTGATGCTTGCCTCGATCAACTCCACATTCAAAAACTATTATCAGGGCATTGAGCGGGTGTCCATGACCAACCTGATCTCTTTCCTGCAGAACTTCCTTTGTCCGATCCTCTTTGCTTTCCTGCTGAGCCGCTTCATGGGAGTAAACGGCATCTGGCTGTGTTTCCTTTGCGGTGAGATCACAACATTCCTGATCTTTTCCGGGATCGCCTGGCGTCATCATGGCAAGATCGCCTTCAATAAAGAAGCGTACAGTATGTTAGATAAGGATTTCGGCGTTCCCAAAGAGCGGTGCCTCGAGAGTATCGTCGAATCGACCGAGGATGCCGTGCGGGTCTCGCAGGAACTGCATGATTTCTGCTTAGAGAAGGGCCTGGATGCCAGGACCTCCATGCTGATCGGTCTTTGTGTAGAAGAGATCACGGTAAACATCATCGAGCATGGTTTCACGAAGGACAAGTATTCCCACAACGTAGATGTGCGTCTGGTACTGGAGGAAGGACATAACGTGATCCGCGTGCGGGATAACTGTGTTCATTTTGATCCCACCAGTTATCTGGAACTGCATCAAAGCAATGATCCGGTCGCCCACATTGGTCTGCGTCTGGTCATGGGCATGGTAAAAGAAGCCAATTATGTCAACTCTTTAGGACTTAACAACCTGACACTTGAGTTTTAATAACAAAAGATCATAAAAAAGAGACTGCCGCTATATCGCGACAGTCTCATCTGATTTGTTATAAGATAATATCGATCAAGACATAAGTCCCAGATAGTTGTCCCGGACGGCTTCAAAGGAGTAACCCTCTTTGAGCTCATACAGGAAGCGGCCTTGATAGCCCGCTTCTTCCAAAGCGGCAAGGATCGCGGGCCAGTCATTCTTTCCTTCGCCCGGAAGCAGGTGCCGCTCATCGATGAAGTCATAGTCTGAGACATGCAGGCTTCTGATCCGGGAGCCGACCGCATGAATGTAATGGACATTGTCTTCCTGCAGGCTGTGATTGGTATCAAATACTACCTGCAGGCCGGGAATGGCATCCAGAAAGGCCTGCATCTCATCGGATGTCCGGCACAGACAAGTGCGGGGCAGGTTTTCCAGACACAGGGTCACACCGTTCTCGCAGGCAGCTTCATAGATACGCCGAATGGTATCGATAGCCAGCTTCAGACGCTCCGGACGTTCCTCTTCCTGATAAGGCTCGCCGGAAGGATGAATGATAGCAAGGGGAATGCCCGCCTTGCCGATGGCCTGAAGCAGTTCCGTTTGGATCTTCACGGCGTGATCCCGCACAGACTGGTCCAGGGAAGCGGGATCGATCTGCGTGAACGGTGCGAAGGGCAAGTGTACGGAAGTGATGCTGACGCCATGCTGCTCCGCCATTTGACAGATTGGAACGGCTTTGTGAGGGAAGTCCAGCATAGAATAAAACGGATCGATCTGACCAGAGGACAATTCGATCTGGTGAATACCGGCAAGGGACAGAGCTTCCAGAGAGCTGTCATTCATCAGGCTCGGTCCGACAGAAAGGGCCAACGGCCAGGTTTTACGATCAGTCATAGAAGGTCACCTCCTGAATTGGATATTTGCCAGTATTATAGCATTCGCGGTTAGCATTTTCAATGGATGCCTGGGACGGATCAAGGACGCGACGCCGGAAGAAATGGCTTCTTTGCTTGGACAGGGGGATACCTCGATCGATATTTATTTTGAATAAACTGAGCAACCAAAGATCTGTTTTTACGTCCTTATGGGAAAAGGGAGGTAAAAGACATGAAATCACTGAAAATACGGATACTGGCTACGGTCGTTGCTTTGTTGGTCGTGCTGGCAGGATTATGGATCGTGCTGCGAAAGAATACGCCGGCAAAAGACAAGGAGATGGTTGATGTGAATGGCATAAAGGCGGTCCAGGCTTTGGAAGCTGAACCCGTCGCGAAAGATATGACGGCGCAGCAGTTTATGGAGAGCGAGGACCACTGGACCTGGTGGGATGCCTATCGTAAAAAGATGGAAGTCTCGGCCGCTCAGCAGAAGGACATGGCACCCTTCTATCAGAGCATCATGGCGCAGATCCTGGCCGGGGAGGAAGAAAACACCGTTTGTTCGCCGGTCAATCTGTATCTGGCCTTCGCCATGCTGGCGGAAACGGCAGACGGCAATACCAGAGCGCAGATCCTGGATATGCTGAAGGTGGATTCGATCGAGGCTTTGCGTGTCAAAGCTAAGGCTCTATGGGACAGCAACGCCATCGATACCCCGATCCTGAAAAGCCTTCTGGCTAACTCTTTGTGGCTGAGAGAAACATCGGATTTCAACCAGGAAACACTTTCCTTCCTCGCAGAGCAGTATCATGCTTCCTCGTATTATGGAGATCCGGGCTCAGAGGAGATGACGAAGGCCTTGCAGGATTGGACGAACGCGCACACCGGTGACCTGCTGACGGAATATACCAAAGATCTGAAACTGGAACCATCTACGGTTATGGCTCTGGTCTCGACATTGTATTATAAGGCAGGCTGGACCGACGTGTTCTATCCGAATAATATTTCTCAAGGAGTTTTCCATGGCAGGAATGGAGATGTCATGGTGGACATGATGCATCGGTCGGATATGATGGGTGTGTACAACGGAGATCATTTCTCCGCCGTAGGATTGAATCTAAACGACAGCGGTCAGATGTACTTCCTTCTCCCGGAGGAGGGAGTCGACGTAGAGTCCCTGCTTACCGATCCGCAGCTGTTGGAAGCAACAAACTATGATAAGGATGAACACTGGTCCTATCCTATGGTCAATCTGGCGATCCCGAAGTTCAAAGCTTCCTGCAAGACCGACTTGCTGGAATCTCTGGAGGCTTTGGGCGTAACAGACGCGCTGGATCCGGCACTGGCGGATTTCTCTCCGCTGACCGAAAATGTCTATATCAGTCAGGCGGAGCATGCCGCTATGGTAGAGGTGGATGAGAACGGGGTCACCGGCGCGGCCTATACAGAGATCGCCTTAGCGGAAGGGGCTGCGGAGCCTGAAGAAGAGATCGACTTCATCGTGGACCGGCCGTTCCTGTTTATGGTGACAGGCCGGGATGGTTCGGTCCTGTTTGCCGGTATCGTGAAGAATATAGAATAAGAAAAGGGAATCTTTTCTGAAACCTGAGGGGTTTCAGGAAGATTCCCTTTTTCTATGGAATACGTAGAAGGTGAGGATCTCGGCCACCAGGCACATGGGCAGGGCGGAAAAGATATCCAGCACGGAATGTTGTTTGACAAAGGCGACTGCCATGCAGATCAGGATGACCAGGACCACCACGCAGCATTTCCAGACCACGGGAGCGTCCTTTTTCCGGATCCAGACGGAGGCAATGCCCAGGGAGTACCCGACATGCAGTGAAGGAAAGACGCCGGTGTTGGTATCAAAGGCATAGATCATCCCGATGATCCGTGTCAGGATGTTGTCGCGCTCAAAGACCGCCGGCCTGAGATCCTGACGGCTGGGATAGACGATGTAGACGAACATGGCGATCAGCTGCGTGATAAAGATATAGGTGGAGAGCTTTTTGAAGGCATCGATGTCATAGAACATGAAGTAGACCAGTGACAGGAAGACCAGCAGGTACCACATGGTGTAAGGGATCACGAACCACTCGCAGAAGGGGATCATATCATCCAGCACGCTGTGGATCGGATGACACTTTTCCACCGGGATAAGGTTTTCGGTGAGAAAGTACAAGGCAAAGTAGATGAGCCATGTCAGCCAGTATTTCAGGTGGGCAAACTCGGGATCATTCAAACGCGATAAGCGAAACTGTCGGTAATCGACGACCGGTTTTTTCATTTTTATTTTTTTGCTCCTTGGGAAACGATATTTTTAGGATAGAGATGCTTAGGAATGTTGCGGTACGGAATGACGGTATGAAGAGGCTGGCTTTCAGCGATCGACGTGATCTGGTCCTTGATCTCCTGAATGATTCGCTTACGCTCTTCATCGATAGGAGTTTCATGATGGAAATGGATGGGCTGGCCAAAGGTCAGAGTCTTCAGCTTAGGTGCCAGATAGAACGGAACGAAATCAAGTTCGACTTTATATTTGCGATAGTAGAAGCGGGCCAGATCCACGAATTTATCCTGGAATTCATATAGGATGTGGTTGTATTTCTCGTCTTTTTCCGGGAAGATGATGATGTGGGATCCTTCCTGCAGACGCTCCATGGACAGGCGGTAGGTATCGATCACACGCACGTCATGATAGACCTGAAGGGTAGCCGCGTTGTTGAAAATGCAAAGCGCGATAGGCTTGATCAGATGAGCCAGGATCTTGAAGAACCAGTGGGTCCAGGCCGGCTTCTGCGACCAGAAATCACGATAGGCATATTCCACGACTTCGTCCTTGTTCATCATTTCACCGGCGCACCAGGTGTAACGGGGCCTGGGCATATACAATTCCGCCGCGACAGGACCGTGCATCTGGGAATGATTGCCGACCAGGATGCAGGGTTCTTTTGGGATATTCTCTACGTTTTTCAACTGGTATTTGGGAAAAGCCGCCCTTACCAGGGGAACGATGATGTTTCGAAAGATGAACGCGCTGATCTTCTTTTTCACAGCTGCCAGATCCTTTCTGGAAAATTTGACCAAAAGTCATATTCAATATATTCTATCACATTTCAGGGGAAAAGAAAAGTACCGATTTGTCTGAATTTACAGGGAAAGTAAGGCCTGTCATTGACCTTTCTTCCGGATTCCTTTATAATGAGGTCAACTCAACAGGAGGTTATGAACATGAATAACTGGATCCAGAACTTTAAGATATCCGACCCGTTTTGGAAACGGTATGAGGACCTTTTGACCGATGTGGTCATTCCCTATCAGGAAGCGGCCCTCAGGGACCAGATCCCGGACGCGGAAAAGAGCCATTCCATCGAGAATTTCAAGATGGCGGCGGATGTGATGCAAAATGGCGCGGAGCCGGGCGAATACTATGGCATGGTATTCCAGGATTCCGACCTGGCCAAGTGGATCGAGGCCGCGTCCTATTCCTTGCTGCAGAAGCCGGATCCGGATCTGGAAGCCAGACTGGATGAGGTGATCGAGACCATCAAGGATGCCCAATACCCTGACGGTTACCTCAACACGTATTTCACGCTAAAAGCGCCGGACAAAAAGTGGACCAACCTGCAGGAAGCCCATGAGCTGTACTGCGCCGGCCATATGATCGAGGCGGCGGTCGCGAACTATGAGGCGACCGGCAAGACCGTGCTCTTGGATACCATGAAGCGCATGGCGGATCATATCTACCAGCGTTTCGTAGTGGAAGGACACCCGGGTTATCCCGGCCATCCGGAGATCGAACTAGCCTTGATGCGTTTGTATCATGCTACCGGGGAGGAGAAGTACAAAGAACTTTCCGCCCACTTCATCAATGTGCGCGGCGTAGACCCGGATTATTTTGTGAAGGAAGCGGCTGCCAGAGGCTGGCAGGTCTGGGGCATGGAAGCAGAGGACCGAACCTACGCGCAGAACCAGATGCCGGTCCGCGATATGACCAAGGCAACAGGCCACGCGGTACGCGCCGTCTACCTGTATTCCGGCATGGCAGATCTGGCCGCGGAGACCGGAGATAAGGATTTGATCAAAGCCTGCCGCACGCTTTGGGACAATATCACGACCCAGCAGATGTACATCACCGGAGGCATTGGCTCCACGGTCCATGGAGAGGCCTTCACCAAGGACTATAACCTTCCGAATGCCACGGCTTACGCGGAGACCTGCGCCTCCATCGGTCTGATCTTCTTCGCGCGCCGCATGCTGGAGCTGGAGGCAGACGGCCGTTACGCCGATGTGATGGAACGGGCCTTGTACAATACAGTGTTGGCCGGTATGCAGCTGGATGGACAGCGGTTCTTCTATGTCAATCCGCTGGAAGTGGTGCCCGGTATTTCCGGTGTCGTGCCAGGTTACCGCCACGCCTTGCCGCAGCGTCCCAAGTGGTACGGCTGCGCGTGCTGCCCGCCCAATGTATCCCGCACCATCGCCTCTATCGCGAAGTATGCCTGGGGGCTGAAGGATGAGACCGTCTATTCTCACTTGTTCCTGGGCGGTGAGCTGGATCTGACCAAAGAACTGGGCGCCAGGATCACGGTCGAGACCCGCTACCCCTATGAGGGCAAGGTGAAGTATCATATCGAAGGAGTGCCGATCCGCATGGCCATCCGCATCCCAGAGTGGAGCCGCCACACCAAACTTCTGGTCAACGGTGTTCCGATCACCGTGTGGCCCTATAAGGGATATCAGTATATCTCAGACGCGCAGACCATCGAGCTGTATCTGGATATGGATCCGGTCCGTGTCTATGCGTCCAGCCGTGTCGCGTCGGACAGCGGACTGACGGCCGTTATGCGAGGGCCTCTGGTCTACTGTGCGGAAGGCGTGGACAACGGCGGCGATGTGCTTTCTCTGCGCTTAGCCGGCAATGGGCAGATCATCGCAGAGCCCTACACCGATACCCTTTGCGGCACCGTAAAACTGAAAGCGGACGGCTACTGCGTACACACGGAAGAAGGTACGCTGTATTCCACCACCCGTCCGAAGCTGGAACCGGTCCAGATCGACCTGATCCCCTATTACACCTGGGGCAACCGTGGCCTGAATGAAATGCGGGTGTGGCTGCCGGAAGTGTAAAACATCACCAGGAAAAATTAGACCTGCCGAGAGACTTGTTTTAGTCTTTCGGCAGGCTTTTTATTTATCTTTGATCAGATCGGACAGCCCTTCCAGGGGCTTGTTTTTGTCCTTGCTATTGTATCTTGCGTAGGTTTCGCGGATCTTTTCGCTGACCGCTTCGACCTCTTCTTTCAGTTCCCGGGCGGACATGCGGCGGGCTCCTTCGCCCCAGATGATCATCTGTTCCAGCGCGTCGCTGGTGGCCACGGTGACGGCATATTTACGTCCGATCTCGTGGACGACCTGCTCGATGTAGGAGTCAGCGGTCTGGGCTTCCTTGGTGAAGACAACATCGATACCATTGAACTTCAGGGTGGAGCCGGGGTTGTCCTTGACCTTGTAAGCGTCAAAGACGAGGATCAGGTGCTCCTGCGTAAAGCCTTGGTAGTTGCTTAAGATATCCATAAGGGCGGCCCGCGCCGCATCCAGATCGGTCTTGGCCAGGTCGGACAGTTCTTCCCAGGCAAAGACGATGTTGTAGCCATCGACCAGCAGATATTTTACTGTGTTGTCCCGCTGGGCGGAGGCGAAGGGGGAGCGGTATCTTCGGGCTTGCTCTGCCTCTATGGCTTCGCGGGCTTTGTTGCGGCTGAAGCGGTTGCGCTCCCGCTCGATCTTGCCATACGTGCGCTCAAAGATGGCGTTGAGTTCCTCTTCATCTGCTAAGGAGATGTTGGAGGTGACAGCGCGTCTGGCGCTGACGGAAGGCGTATCGGCCGGACGTTCGGACAGATCCATTCCTTCCAGATGCATGTAGTCTTCGACCTGATCCCAGGGCACCAGGAATCCGGCGCCATGCGCGCAGAAGACGGAACCGGTGGGGTTGGCCAGATCCTCTTCCGGATCATACCCGCGCTCCAGAAGCACTTCTTCCGTGTTGTGGCAAGGCGCGTAGCCGGCCGGCGTGCAGGAAAGATGCCCGCTGCCATGGCTGTAGGCAGTCACCTCTTTTTGATATTCACGCATGGTGGAGACCGGGGCATGACCGGTCAAAATGGCCGTACTGCCGTTCATTTCCTGATCGGTGATCTCGCCGAACATCTTCTGCACATCGGATAAGGCGCGTCCGGTGTTTTCGGCGGGGATCTCCAGGCGGAAGTCATACATGGGCTCCAGCAGGATGCTTTTGGCTTTCATCAGGCCCTGGCGTACGGCGCGGTAGGTCGCCTGGCGGAAATCTCCGCCTTCAGTGTGCTTGATATGGGCCCGCCCACCGATCAGGGCGATGCGCATATCCGTGATCAAGGAGCCGGTCAGAACGCCTCGATGGGCCTTTTCCTTTAAGTGGGTCAGGATGAGACGCTGCCAGTTCTTGGCCAGGTCGTCCTCCGAGCAAAGGGTATCAAAAGTCAGACCGGAGCCTAAAGGCCCGGGCGTGAGCATAAGATGCACCTCCGCATAGTGGCGCAGGGGCTCAAAGTGGCCGATGCCTTCTACCGGAGCGGCAATGGTTTCTTTATAGATGAGGCGGCCGGTATCAAAATCCACCGGGACGCCAAAACGCTCATAGATACGCCGTTTCAGAACTTCGATCTCGATCTCGCCCATGAGTTGGGCGTGGATCTCCTTGAGCTCCTCATCCCACAGGATGTGCAGCTGGGGATTCTCTTCCTCCAGCTCTTTCAGGCGGGTCAGCATGGTGTGGGGATCGGCTGTGTGGCCGCTGGCATCCGGAAGGATGCGGATCTGATAGTTGAGTACCGGCTCCAATAAGGGACGGGCCCCTTCCGGTTCGACGCCCAATCCCTGCCCGGCATAGGTGCGGGTAAGGCCAGTGACCATGCAGATCTGACCGGCATGGACTTCATCCGCCTGGGTGCTGCCGGCACCGGATTCGATACGGATCTGGTTGACTTTTTCGGTCCAGTCCTCCGCAGAGAGATCATCCTTGACTTTCAGCGTTCCGCCGGTGATCTTCAGATGCGTGAGTCGCTGATTGCGCTGATCATGCGTGATCTTGAATACCTTCGCACCGAACTGTTCCGGATAGACGGGCGGCCGGGCATAAGTAGCGATGCCGTCCAGAAGCTCCTGGACGCCGAAGACCTTGAGGGCAGAGCCGAAGAAGCAGGGGAAGACCTGACGGGAAGCGATCAGATCCTGAATATAGGCAAGATCCGGATGGCCGCCGCTTAAATAGCGTTCCATCATAGCCTCATCGAAAACGGAAAGATCCTCTTCCAGCTCTTCCATAGGCTGGCCGAAATCCAGACACCCATCGCTCAGATGAGCCCGCAAAGAGGAGAGTAGCTGAGCCCGGTCCGTGCCCGGCTGGTCCATTTTATTGATAAACAGGAAGACAGGAACATGATAGCGTTCCAGCAGATGCCAAAGCGTGCGGGTGTGGCCTTGCACTCCATCCGCTCCACTGATGACAAGGATGGCATAATCCAGCACACTCAGGGTGCGCTCCATTTCCGCGGAAAAATCCACATGACCGGGCGTATCCAGCAAGGTCACGGACCGGTCCCCAAGGGTCAATTCCGCCTGCTTGGAAAAGATGGTGATGCCACGGGCCTTTTCCTGGGCATCGGTATCTAAAAAGGCGTCCTGATGATCGACACGGCCCAGCTTGCGGATCACGCCGGTCAGATACAGGATGCTTTCGGATAAAGTGGTCTTACCGGCATCGACATGTGCCAGCAGGCCAATGCACAGATGCGATCCAGACATAGGGACACCTCCTTTTCTTCAGACAGTAAAACGATTATAGCATACAACAGGGGCTTAAGTCGATAGGTTATCCCCTTTTGAAGTTAGAAAAAGTTACTGTTCAGCAACCTGCCCCGCCCTGGCACTGAAGAGTAACAGAAAAAACATGGACAAAACAGAAGGAGCGTTTTATAATAGATATGATCTACTAAAGGGAGTGTAAGAAAACTATGAAAAAAATGGCAGTAACGAATCGCGAGGAAATGTTCCGGAGCATGCCAGTCAGCAAGGCCATGTGGACCTTGTGTCTGCCGAATATCCTGTCCATGCTGACAGGTGTTCTGTATAACCTGGTGGATATGTACTTTATCGGCAAGATCGGGGATCCGAACCAGGTCGCGGCGGTGTCTTTGTGCGGACCGTTATTCATGGCGCTGATGGGCTTTGGCAATGTGTTCGGCATCGGCGGAGGCGCCTACCTGGCCCGTTCCATGGGAGAAGGCGCACATGAGAGAGTCAAGAAGATCTCCAGCTTCTGTTTCTGGACGGCGCTGGGCATCGGTGTCATCAGCGGAGTGCTTATCTTAAGCTTCATCGATCCTTTGATGAAAGTTTTCGGTACGAGCAAAAATACTGTTAAATTCGCGCATGATTATACTTTGGTCATCGGCATCAGCGCGCCGATCATGGTCCTGAACTACGTTTTGTCCAACCTGGTCCGCAGCGAGGGCGGTGCCAAGGAAACGATGATCGGTCAGATGATGGGTACCGTTATCAACATCATCCTGGACCCGATCATGATCTTCGTCTTCAACATGGGCGTCGTCGGCGCGGCTATTGCCACAGTCATCGGCAACCTGTGCGCCAATATCTACTTCGCGCTGTATGTCATCTTTAAGAGCAAGACCCAGTCCATCGCGCCGAAACTGTACAATGCTTCCTGGAAGAACATGGCGCTGCCGATCCTGGTCGTTGGCGTTCCTGCTTCTTTATCCAACATCATGACCAGTTTCGCTAACCTGATCCTGAACAACAAGCTTGTTGCTTATGGCGATGTGGTCATCGCGGGCCTTGGCGTTTCCATGAAGGTCTATTCCATCTGCATGATGGTTCTGATCGCGATCGCTTTCGGCATCCAGCCGCTGATGGCTTATAATTACGGAGCCCGCAATCAGGCCCGGTTTAAGGAAGCCTTGCGCTATACCGCGATCGTGCAGATCATCTTCGGTACCGGTGCGGGCCTCTTGATCGAGATCTTCGCAGGTCCTTTGGTGCGGTTCTTTATGGACAATCCGGATGTGGTGCGCTACGGCCGTTACATCCTGCGTGTCAACTGCGCCTCCGCGCCGTTCTTAGGCGTTCTGTATCTGCTGACCAACCTGTTCCAGTCCATGGGCAAGGGCTTGCCCAGCCTGATCGTTTCGTTGTCGAGACAGGGCCTGGTCTACATTCCGGTGCTGTTGGTCATGAGCCTGATGGGCTTGTACGGAGCCTTGTGGGCCCAGCCGGCCGCCGACCTGATCTCCTTTATCATGGCCATCGTTATCTACCTGATGGTTACGAAGAAGGACAAGAATTGGAATCAAACGAGCCTTGAAGCGTAAAGATATCTACTTATTGGCCGGCCTGATCACGGCCGGCCTTTTGATCGGTCTGATCGTTTTTTTCAGCGGCAAGCCGGGAAATACGGTCAGCGTACGGGTCGATGGCCGGGAGGTCATGACCTTTTCCCTGGAGAAAGAACAGGAATACGAGATCCAGGGGGAGGATGGCCGGTACAACAAGATCATCATCCGGAACGGAGAGGTCTGGATGGAGGAAGCAAGCTGCCCGGATCATCTGTGCATGAAGATGGGACATCTGTCCAAAAGCGGACAGTCCATCATCTGCCTGCCCAATAAGGTGGTCATTGAGATCCACGGACAGGAAAATGAAGTAGATGAGATAGCCAAATGAAGACGAGAAAAGCTGCGTTATACGGAATGCTGACCGCGCTGGCCCTTCTTATGAGCTATGTAGAAGCGCAGGTGCCGGCTTTCTTCGCGGTACCGGGCATGAAGCTGGGACTGGTCAATATCGTAGTGCTGGCAGCCCTGTATTTGCTGGGCCCTCAGGCAGCGCTGGTGATCAGCCTGCTGCGGGTGTTTTTGGCCGCCGCCATGTTCGGCAATGGGATGAGCCTGTATTTCAGCGCGGCCGGAGCCTTATTGAGCGGACTGGTCATGATCCTGCTGAAGCTTAAGTTTCACCGGGTCACGGTCAGCATCGCGGGCGGCATCGCGCATAACATCGGCCAGATCCTGGTGGCGATGATCGTGATGGAGACAGGCATGGTGGCCTGGTATCTGGTGGCGTTGTGGTTCTCCGGACTGGCCAGCGGTGCTTTGATCGGCATCCTCGGCAACGAACTGGTCAAGCGCCTGGAGGGGCCGGTCACGCGCTTTATGAAGGGGGATGAAAGCCTGTGAAAAAATGGAAGCTGATCATTTTGACAGGGATCCTCCTGCTTACGGGTTGCCAGTCCAAGACTCCTGTGACCAAGGAACTCTTCGCCATGGACACTTACATGACCATGACGGCCTACGGAAAAGACGCTGAAAAAGCGTTGGATCAGGCAGCGGCCGAGATCCGCCGGCTGGATCAGCTGTGGTCCGTAGGACAGGAAAAGAGTGAAGTCAGCCAGATCAATCAGAGCGGCTCCGGTCCGGTCAGTCCGGAGACAGGAGAGCTGATGGACCTTTCCCTTTCGCTCTATGAAGCGACGGACGGCGCGCTGGATATCACCATCTACCCGGTCATGGACCTGTGGGGCTTTACCGGGAAGGATCGGAAAGTCCCTTCCGACGAAGAACTGGAGCAGACCCTGGCCAAGGTCGATGCCTCCAGGATCCGTTATGACGGTCAGACGGTCACGTTGGAAGAAGGGCAGGGCATCGATTTCGGAGCGGTCGCGAAAGGCTACACCTCCGGACGGGTCATGGAAGTGCTCGCGGAAAACGGTGTGACCGGCGCTTTGATCTCTTTGGGAGGCAATGTGCAGTGCATGGGCACCAAGCCGGACGGGTCTCTGTGGCGCGTGGGTATCCAGAAGCCGGACGGCGGAGAAGGATACCTGGGAGTGCTGACACTGACAGACAAAGCAGTCATAA
Source organism: uncultured Eubacteriales bacterium (assembly GCA_900316145.1). Taxonomy (GTDB): domain Bacteria; phylum Bacillota; class Clostridia; order Lachnospirales; family Bianqueaceae; genus RUG159. The sequence continues at coordinate 47,279 of ONBQ01000142.1, read as the reverse complement.
CATCCGGAGGATATGAGCGGTACTTCGAAGAAAACGGAAAGACATACCATCACATCATCGACCCGTCCACCGGCTTTCCCGCTGACAGCGGCTTAACTTCCGTCACGATCGTCAGCGAAGAGGGCGCCCTGGCCGATGGCCTGTCCACCGCCTGCTTCGTGATGGGCAAGGACAAAGCCTATGAACTCTGGAAAAAGAGTCCGGATCGATTTGATATGATCCTCCTGACAGAGGAGGGAGAATTGTACATCACCGCGCCTTTGCAGGGAATGTTCACATCGGATATGGAGTTCAGCGTTTTGGAGGAATAAAATGGAAAAAGAGTATTGGAACCGGTTTGCCGGGATCTATGATCTGTTCATGAAAAAGGATGAAGCTGCCTACCAGCAGCTGAACGCCTTGATCCGGCACGCGGTGCGTGACAAAGATGTGCTGGAACTGGCAACAGGGACCGGCCGCGTGGCCAGAGCGATCAGCGAAACGGCCCGCTCGGTGACCGCCACGGACTACTCCGAAAACATGCTGAAACAAGCCATGAAAGGTGGGTTCCCGCCTAATGTCGTCTTTGAACAGGCCGACGCGACGCGGTTGAATTTCGGAGATCAGCAGTTTGATGTGGTGGTCATCATCAATGCCCTGCACATCATGAATGAACCGGAAAAAGCCTTGCGCGAGATCAGCCGGGTCTTGAAAGACGATGGCCTTCTGATCGCCCCGACCTTTACCCATGCGGAAACGAACGCCGCGCAGAAACTTCTCTCCGGTCTGATGACCCGTGTTACCGGCTTTCGGACCGAGCATGACTGGAGCCGGGACGAATTCATCGATTTCCTGCGGGAGAACGGCTGGGAGTTCGTCCAGGGGCGGACCTTGAAAGCCTCCTTCCCCCTCACCTATGTGGAATGTGTAAAAAAAGAACTTGCTTGAATTCAGGCAAGTTCTTCTTCGTTTCGGGTGATATTGCGGATCCATGTGAATTTGTTGAAGTGATGGATAACAAAGGGGATCTTGACGAACTCATCCAGGCAAAGCAAGAAGTACACCCACAAGACCGGAAGCTTCAGCACGAACGCAGCCAGGAATCCCAGCGGCACGGAGAAACACCACATATCCAGAATATCGCAGATCATGCCCCAGCGCGTGTCCCCGCCGGCCCGGAAACATCCGCAGATCCAGCAGGTGTTGACGCCCTGCGCCCAGACATAATAAGAGTTGATGAGCAGCATCATGTTTAAGTAAGAAGCCGCCGTCTTGGTCAGATTTCCGGCAAAAAGAAGCAGTAACGGTCGCACAGCCAGGATCAGCAAGCCGCCAACGATACCCGCAACGGAAGTGATGCGGACCATGCGCTTGGCATACAGCCGTGTCACCGCAACGCCCTTCTCGCTGATCGCCTTGCCCAGGATGATAGCCGTGCCGTTCGCAAAGCCAAAACACAGAACCGTTCCTAAGTTGCGCGCGATCTGAGCCACAGAATTGGCAGCAACGGCGTCGCTGCCCATATGCCCCAGAATAACGGAATACATGGAGAAAGCCATGCTCCAGGCAATATCATTGATCATGGCCGGCGCGCCAAGCTTCAGCAGGTCCTTGATCAGAACGCCGCCTTTCTCAAAGACCCGGCTTACGCGGAACTTGACATCCTTGCTGCGCATGGAATCGATCACACAGATGAGCACTTCCAGCACACGGGCCGCCAGCGTACCGATAGCCACACCGACCAGCCCCAGCTTCGGCGCGCCGAACAGGCCGAAGATGAAGATCGCGTTGATCAGGATGTTCAGTGACAAAGATATGCTGGATGTGACCGCCGGCAAAATGACTCGCTCCTTGCTGCGGATGACCGCCAGGTACATCTGTGAAAAGCCCTGCAGCAGATAAGTGAAGGAAATATACTTCAAATACCTGGCGCCTTCTTCGATGATGGGCTTTTCGTTGGTAAAGATCCGCATCACCAGGCCTGGACAGAAAAACGCCGGCAGAAAGAACAGGACAGACAGCAGCATGGAGAACCGGAGCGCCAGCCCCAGCACCCGCTCAATGGTGACCGTATCCTTCTTGCCCCAGTACTGGGCGACCAGGATGCCGGCACCGGCCATCAGCCCGTAATACGCGCCGCCCAGGATAAACTGCACCTGGTTGGCCAGCGACGAGGCCGACAGCGCCGTCTGGCTGACATAACCCAGCATCACGACATCCGCCGAGTTGACCAGCGTATTGATCATATTCTGCGCTGCGATGGGCAGCGCGATGGCACATGCCATTTTGGTAAAGTCCCGGGAGGATAGAGCTCCTTCCGGAAGAGATGATTCTTTTTTCATGGCATTCCTCTTGTTTTTAAGCATCGGAAAACAGTATAGCATGGAAAGAAGGAAAGAAGCAATGGATTATTCGGATGAAAAGCGTTATAAGAGAAGTATTTATGTATAGATCAAGTCCCCGCACCGACGAATGCCGGGCGGGGACTTTTTAAATCTATTTCCTTTGAAAATCCTAAACTCCCTGCTTATTCGCGGAAAAACAGAGAAATGATATAATTCCTTTTATAGCCGTACTGGAATATGTTTAATACTCATCCAGGATCTTGTTTCCGGCCTGGTTGTCGAAGTCGACTTCATTGCCTTCATAAACACAGTTTGCAAAGTACAGGTCCGCGTTTTTCGGCATATGGATCAGAGCAACAGCGGTCTTGTTATTGCGGAAGGTCAGAGAAAGAAAATAGGGATGCATAGGACTCCTTTCTGGTTTGAATTAACAACGATTCCTACATACAGTGAAGATGCTGGGTTTTAGCAGGAAAATGGAAGTGTTATTTTCCTACCGGATCATAAATCAGGAAAGAGAATGTAGGAAAAAGGATAAGAAAAACCTACATTCTCCGAAATCAAAATGTGAAAGTAGGAAAATGGACATCTCTTTTTCCTACTATAAAGAAGAAACGGCGGAATAGTAGGAAAACTCCTACATTTTCAGCAAGAAATGAGAAAACGTAGGAGCAATGGCTATTCGCAGAATAGAACGTAATTATAACACAGCAAACCGAAACATAAAAGAAATATTATCAAAAAACGAGATTTGAACAGTAAAATACATCGCTAAAATGTAGATTAACGAAAATATATTAAATACATTACAATTCCTCTTCACATCTTGAAAATCCCTGCGTTCAATGCTATAATACTTCCATCTGCGATGATCTTGCAGGAGTAGCTGATCGACCATCCGTACAGAGAGGGCAGCCCAGGCTGAGAGCCGCCCGGACAGGCATCAGGGAAGACAGCAGGGGAGCACGGCATCCGGCCCGCGCAAGCCGGAAACAAAGAGGATGGGTCTTTAGGATCCATCGAATTTGGGTGGCACCACGAAGCTAAAATCAATACCCGCTTTCGTCCCAAAACAGTAGGGAGAAAGCGGGTATATCTATACATAAGGAGAGAAACTCATGTTCCAGTCAAGAACACACACCTGCGGGCAGCTGCGTCTGGCCAATGCAGGCGAAAAGGTTACCATTGCCGGATGGATGGAGAACATCCGTGAGGTCGGCAGCAATCTGGCTTTCGTCGTTCTGCGTGATTTCTATGGGATCACTCAGGTCGTTATCGAGAGTGAAGAGATGATGGCTATCGTAAAGCCGCTGAACAAGGAATCGACGCTGCAGGTCACCGGTACCGTGCGTGAGAGAAGCAGCAAGAACAGCAAGATCCCGACCGGTGAGATCGAAGTCGTTCCGGAGGAGATCAAGGTCCTGTCCCGCTGCCGCTACAGCGAGCTGCCGTTTGAGATCAACCGGTCCAAGGACGCGGATGAGACCGCTCGTCTGAAGTATCGGTATCTGGATCTGCGCAACCCGGCGGTCAAGAAGAATATCATCATGCGTTCCAAGGTTATCGCGGAGCTGCGTCAGCGTATGATCGACCATGATTTCCTGGAGATCACGACGCCTATTCTTACGGCTTCTTCACCGGAAGGCGCCCGTGACTATCTGGTGCCGTCCCGCAAGCATCCGGGCAGTTTCTACGCATTGCCGCAGGCGCCGCAGCAGTTCAAGCAGCTGCTCATGGCCTCCGGTTTTGACCGTTATTTCCAGATCGCGCCATGCTTCCGTGATGAGGACGCGCGTGGCGACAGAAGCCCGGGTGAGTTCTATCAGCTGGATATGGAGATGGCGTTTGCCTCTCAGGAGGATGTCTTCGCGGTCATGGAGGACGTGCTTCCGCCGGTCTTCGCGAAGTATGGTACTTATGATATCGCCTCTGAGGCGCCGTTTACCCGCATTCCGTATCGCGAAGCGATGGAGACCTTCGGTACCGATAAGCCGGATCTGCGCATCGACTTGCGTGTGTCTGATGTGACGGAGCTGCTGAAGGACTGCGGTTTTGAGCCTTTCGCGGCAGGTGTCGTGAAGGCCGTTCCGGTATCTAACTGCAAGCTGGCCCGCAAGGCGATCGACAAGCTGGTGGCGGATGTGGAAGTGCAGGCAGGCTCCAAGCCGTACTGGTTCAAGACGGATGAGCAGGGAAACATCGCCGGCGGCATCGCCAAGTTCATCAATGCGGATGAGGAGAGAGCGCAGAAGGTCAAAGAAGCCTTGAAGCTGGAGCCCAATACGCTGGTGTTCCTGGCCAGCGGCCAGAAGGGCCAGGCCCAGAAGACGGCCGGTGTCGCGGTCAAGATGCTGGGTACCGCCTGCGAAGGCCACATGGATAAAGAACGCTATGAGTTCTGCTGGATCGTCGACTTCCCGATGTATGAGATCGGAGAAGAGTCCGGCGAGCTGGAATTCGGTCACAACCCGTTCTCTATGCCGAAGGGCGGCAGCGAGGCACTGCTCAAGGCGGCAGTCGGTGAGATCGATCCCTTAAGCCTGGTCGCGGATCAGTATGACCTGGTCTGTAACGGCGTAGAGCTGTCCTCCGGCGCGGTCCGGAATCATGATCCGGAGATCATGGTCGAGGCCTTCAAGCTGGTCGGCCTGGGTGAAGAGGATGTAAAGGCTAAGTTCCCGGCCATGTACAACGCGTTCTGCTATGGAGCGCCGCCACATGCCGGTATCGCTCCGGGCGTAGACCGTATGGTCATGCTGCTGTCCGGTGAGGAGACGATCCGTGAAGTCATTCCGTTCCCGATGAACAAGAACGCGCAGGACATCATGATGGGCGCTCCAGCTCCGGTCGAATTACATCAGCTCGAAGAGCTGCACATCAAAGTCGTAGAAGAATAATGGATCAGATGAATCTTTTCGCAGAGGAGCGGCCGGTATCCGCTCCTCTTGCCAGTCGTCTGCGGCCGGAAACATTGGATGAGTATGTGGGGCAGAAGCACCTGGTCGGTCCGGGCAAGCTTCTGCGCCGCCTGATCGAGAATGATCAGATCTCTTCCATGATCTTCTGGGGGCCGCCGGGCGTTGGCAAGACCACCCTGGCCCGCATCATCGCCAAGCAGACGAGGGCGGAATTCGTCGAGTTTTCCGCCGTGACCAGTGGTATCAAGGAAGTTAAGGAAGTTATGAGCCAGGCGGAGAAGAACCGGCTTTTGGGTGTCCGCACCGTGCTGTTCACCGATGAGATCCATCGGTTCAACCGCGCGCAGCAGGATGCCTTTCTTCCTTATGTCGAAAAAGGCAGCATCATCCTGATCGGCGCGACCACGGAGAATCCTTCCTTTGAGATCAATTCCGCTCTGCTTTCCCGCTGCAAGGTCTTCATTCTGCAGGCGCTGGAAGAGGATGACCTTTTTGAAATGCTGAAGATGGCCTTAAAGAGCCCGAAGGGCCTGGGTGACATGCTGATCGATATCAGTGAGGATCAGCTGCGGGTCATTGCCCGATTCGCCAATGGCGATGCGCGTACGGCGCTCAACACCCTGGAAATGGTCGTCCTGAATGGAAAGATAGGCCCGGACGGGGTCATTCACGTAGATAGCGAGATACTGTCGCAGTGCATGGACCGCCGGTCTTTACTGTATGATAAGAGCGGGGAGGAGCACTATAACCTGATTTCAGCTCTGCATAAATCCATGCGCAACTCGGATCCGGACGCGGCCGTATACTGGATGCGCCGCATGCTGGACGGGGGCGAGGATCCGCTCTATATCGCCCGCCGCATCGTGCGCTTTGCTTCGGAAGATGTGGGTATGGCGGATTCGAACGCGCTGCCGCTGGCCATTGCAGCTTATCAGGCCTGTCACTTCCTGGGCGTGCCGGAGTGCGATGTGCATCTGGCCCATGCGGTGGTGTACATGGCCATGGCGCCTAAATCCAATGCCTTGGATGTCGCCGCGATCGAGACCAAGATGGATGTCAAGAACGCCCCGGCGGAGCCTGTCCCGCTGCAGATCCGCAACGCGCCGACCAAGCTGATGGACGAGGCCGGTTATGGCAAGGGTTACATCTATGCCCACGACACGGAAGAAAAGATCGCAAGGATGCAGTGTCTGCCGGATTCGCTGAAGGATAAGCAGTATTATCGCCCTGGCAATAAGGGCGCGGAGAAAGAGATCTCCGAGCGCCTGGACAAGATCCGCCGGTGGAAGGCCGGGGACGATACGGTGGAACTGCCATGAAGAACTATAAGATCACACTGCAATATGACGGGACCCGGTATCTGGGATGGGAGCATCAGCCGGGCAAGGACAACACCATCCAGGGCAAGCTGGAGCAGGTGCTCGCGCGCATGATGGAATACCCGGAGGGAAAGATCCCGAATATCATCGGCTGCGGCCGGACCGATGCCGGTGTCCATGCCGATGGCTTCGTCTGCAACGTGCACCTGGATACGAACATGGCTCCGGAAGAAGTGCAAAGCTATCTGAACCGCTATCTGCCGGATGATATCGGCGCATGGGATGTGCGAGAAGCATCCGACCGTTTTCATGCCCGCTATAATGCGGTGGGCAAGACCTATCGTTATACGTGCTGGTATGGCCCGGCCAAACCGGTCTTTGACCGCCGGTACATCCACGTGCTGGAGACAAAGCCTGATATCGAAGCGATGCGTAAAGCTGCCTCCTTCCTGATCGGCGAGCATGATTTCAAAAGCTTCTGCGGCAATCCTAAAATGAAAAAATCCACCGTACGGCAGGTGGATTCCATCGAGATCGAGCAAAGAGGAAGCCGCATCACCTTTACCTACCATGGATCCGGATTCCTTCAGTATATGGTGCGGATCCTGACCGGGACGCTGCTGGAGGTGGGAGAAGGCAAGCGGACGCCGGAAAGCATCGCAAAGCTGCTGGAGGCCAAGGATCGTGTACAGGCCGGTCCTACGGCACCGCCTAAGGGATTGTGCCTGCTGAAGGTGGATTACTGAATCATGGAAAAATCCAAACAACAGATCCGCGCTATGCTTAAGGATAAGCGGATGGACATGAACCGACAAGAAGTCTTGGAACGCTCCGCCCGGGTCCAGGACCAGGTCCTTGCCACGGAAGAGTTCCAAAAGGCGGACACGGTCTGCCTGTATCTGCCGATCCACAACGAAGTGGAGATGGAAAAGATCATTCAGGCCTGCCGGGCTTTGGGCAAGCGTACAGCCGCGCCGCGCATCCGGGACGGGGAGATGGAATTCTTTTATTTTGACTCGGATGCAGACCTGGCAGAAGGCTTCTATGGCATCCGGGAACCGAAAGGAAATGACGCTGTTTCCTGGGACCGGGATAAGATGCTCATGATCATGCCCGGCGTGGCCTTTGATGAAGCCGGCCATCGCATCGGACATGGCGGAGGCTATTATGACAGGTATCTGGCCCGCAACCCTAAAGCCCTGGGGCATACGATGGCCGTCTGCTATGATTTCCAGATCCTGCCGCAAGTCCCAGCGGAATCTTTTGATATCCGGCCTCGAAAAATAGTTGCAGAAACCAGGATCATCGGTTATATTTAGGGAAAAGTACGTAACACATCTGCCTAAACGCTTTTGTCAGGAGGTAAGAACTATGTATACACAGTTTCCCCGGACGACCGTAGCCGGGAAGTCTCTATCCCGCATGATCATCGGGACCAACTGGCTCCTTGGCTGGAGCCACACCAGCGTATCCGCCGATGAAATGATCAAACGCCGCTATGACAGCGTGGAGAAATTTAAACCGGTGCTGGAGACATATCTGAAGTATGGCGTGGATACCATCATGGCCCCGTTCGGAGCTTCGCCGGAACTGGTGCGCGCCATCCATGAAACAGAGCAGAAGCAGGCCCGCCGCATCATCATGGTGGATACTCCGTTCCTGAACATGGATGATACGCCGGAAGGAAGAAAAGAAGCCGAACAGGCGGTTAAAGAGTCAGCCGAGAGAGGTTCGACCTTCTGCCTGATCCATCACGCCTGCGCTGAACAGCTGGTCAACAAGAATCTGGGACAGATCGTCCGCCTGGATGATTATACCAAGATGATCCGTGATGCCGGCCTGATCCCGGGTCTGTCCGCGCATATGCCGGAAATGATCGTCTATTCCGACGCGAACGGCTATGATGTGGAGACTTACATCCAGATCTTCAACTGCATGGGCTTTTTGATGCAAGTCGAGGTCGAAACAGTCGCTTCCATCATTCACAACGCGAAAAAGCCTGTCATGACCATCAAACCTATGGCCGCCGGCCGCACCACGCCGTACATTGGCCTGACCTTCTCCTGGAACGCGATCCGTGAAAAGGATATGGTCACAGTTGGCGCTTTCACCGCCGAGGAAGCGGAGGAAGATATCGAGATCTCCCTGGCGGCGCTGGAGCATCGCTTCCCGAACATGGAAAAGCGAAGCAGCCCGGTACAGAACCAGGACGCTTTCGGATGATCAAAAACGTCCCCTGATGAAGATCGAAAAACGAGTTTTCATGGTTTTCATCAGGGGACTTTCTTTTTATAGGAATGACGAAGAAGCCTGGCTTTAGCGGCCGTGGTAAGCTTTGTCCACCTCATATTTGGGTTCGCAGGTAAGGTGCAGCCCCAACCGGTTGTAGAGTTTTTCATCCACAGAAGAGAGTAAAACGGAGGAATGCGCTTCGCAGCCTTTGAGCTTCGGCAGCTGCTTTAAGGCCACCTCAGCCAGCGGGTTCACCGCGGCGGAGGAGGAAAGCGCGATCAGGATCTCATCGGAATGCAGGCGGGGGTTGCGGCCGCCCAGATAGTCCGTCTTCAGTCGCTGTATGGGCTCGATGAAGGCGGAGTTGATGAGCTTGAGTTCATGATCGACCTCGCCCAGCTCCTTGAGCGCGTTCATGAGGGCAGAGGCAGCAGCGCCTAACAGGTCGGACGTCTTACCGGTCACGATCTTGCCATCCGGCAGCTCGATGGCCATGGCCGGGTGGCCGGTCTCCTGCTCACGGGCCAGGGCCGCGCCTACGACAGGACGGTCCTCGGTGGTCAGGTGAGCCTGCTTCATGAGCAGCTCCAGCTTGTAATAGGCATCTTTGCAATCAGCACCACGCTTTAAATCCGCCTGGGTCTTTAAGTAGCGACGGATGATCTCCTGACGGGAGGCCTCACAGCAGGCCTCATCATCGATGATGCAGTTGCCGACCATGTTGACGCCCATGTCGGTGGGAGATTTATAGGGGCTTTCGCCGAGGATCTGCTCAAACATGGCATTCAGGACCGGGAAGATCTCTACATCACGGTTATAGTTGACGGTGGTCACGCCATAGGCTTCCAGGTGAAAAGGATCGATCATGTTGACATCGTTCAAGTCCGCGGTGGCAGCCTCGTACGCGATATTGACAGGATGCTTTAACGGAAGATTCCAGATGGGGAAGGTTTCAAACTTGGCGTATCCGGCCTGGATTCCATGCTTGTGCTCATGATAGACCTGAGACAGGCAGGTTGCCATCTTGCCGGATCCGGGGCCGGGCGCCGTAATGACGACCAGCGGACGAGAGGTGTGGATATATTCGTTGCGGCCATAGCCTTCATCGCTCACGATACGGGCTACATCGCTAGGATAGCCGGGGATGATGTAGTGCAGATAAGACGGGATGCCCAGCTCTGACAGCCTCTCGCGGAACTGATCCGCCGCCGGCTGATGATTGTATTTGTTGATGCAGATAGAGCCAACGTACAGGCCGATCTCGCGGAAAGCATCCACCAGGCGCAGCGCGTCCATATCATATGTGATGCCCAGGTCGCCGCGGATCTTGCCTTCTTCGATGTCTTCCGCGCTGATGACGATGACGATCTCCGCCTGATCTTTCAGCTGCAGCAGCATCTGAAGCTTGGAATCGGGCTCGAAACCGGGCAGGACGCGGGAAGCGTGGTAATCATCGAACAGCTTGCCGCCGAATTCCAGATACAGCTTGCCGCCGAACTGAGCGATGCGCTCCCGGATATGCTCTGACTGAGTCTTAAGGTATTTTTCATTATCGAAACCGAGTTTCATAAGGTTCCTCCGTTAAGTTAGATAGGTCAAACAAAAACATCTATTACTATACCATGCCATCGAAAAACCGTCAACGAAAAGCTTGCAAACCTGTATAAAAAAAGTATAATAGAACTAAGTCGTAAAGGGGAGGAACGTATGACAGACATCAGTGTCTTTGATGTGATCGGGCCGAACATGATCGGTCCGTCCAGTTCACATACGGCCGGGGCGCTCAAGATCGCGCTCATGGCCAGACATATCATCGGCGGGCCGGTGAAAAAGGTGCATTTCCGCCTGTACGGGTCTTTTGCCCGCACCTACAGCGGCCACGGAACGGACCGGGCCTTGATCGCGGGCATGCTCGGCTATGATACGGAAGATAAGCGCATCCGTGACGCGTACCGGTATGCGGAAGAAGCCGGCCTGGAAGTGGAGTTTTCGACCAATACCACCAATCAGGACGTGCATCCCAATACCGTTAAGATCATCGCCACAGCAGAAGACGGACGGGTCCATACCATCGTCGGAGAGTCCGTAGGAGGCGGTGAGGTCGTCCTGCGTAAGCTGGATGATGTGGCCGTCAACATAGAAGGCGCGGGCACCACGCTCCTGGTCAAGCACATCGACAAGCCGGGCGCCCTGGCCTATATCGCCACCTGCATCAGCCAGTGGGGCATCAACATCGCCGCGCTGCGTATGCACCGGGAAGCCCGCGGGGAGACCGCCTACGCGGAGATGACCATCGATACCCCGGCACCGGAAAGCCTGTTGAACGCGTTGAAAGAGCACCCGTTGATCACGGATGTTACCCAAATCACGGTGTAAGGAGGGCCTGAAGAAGATGAAATTCAAAACAGGACAGGCTCTTCTGGAGCAGTGTAAAAAAGAAAATATATCCATTTCCGAGGCGATGATCCAGCGCGAGGTCTCCATTTCCGACAGCACCCGGGAGGAGATCATTGCTCGTATGAGCCGTGCTTATGGCATCATGAAGGACGCTGTCAAAGAAGGCGCGTCCGGCAAGCTCCATTCCATCGGGGGGCTTTTGGGCGGTGAAGCGAGGAAAATGCTGGATTGGACGGAGAATGGGCACGGTACCTGCGGGTCTACCATATCCCGGGCCAGCGCCTACGCCATGGGCGTGCTTGAAGTCAACGCCTCTATGGGCCTGATCGTGGCGGCACCAACGGCTGGCAGCTCCGGCGTTATCCCCGGCGTGTTCCTGGCCCTGCAGGAAGCGCACGGATTCTCCGATGAGCAAATGACCCAGGCCCTGTTCAATGCCGGAGCCGTGGGCTACCTCATCATGCAGAACGGAACGGTAGCCGGCGCGGAAGGCGGCTGCCAGGCTGAGATCGGCTCTGCGGCGGCTATGGCCTCTTCTGCCGTGGTAGAATTGTTGGGCGGCACGCCGGAACAGTGCCTGGACGCCGCTTCCGATGTGATGAGCGGCATGCTGGGCCTGGTGTGCGATCCCATCGCTGGCCTGGTCGAGGTCCCTTGTCAGAAACGCAACGCCATTGGGGCAGCCAATGCCCTGGTCTGCGCGCAGATGATCCTGGCAGGCATTCCGGCCCGTATTCCTTTTGACGAGATGGTGACGGCCATGTACCGTGTCGGCCGCAGCATCCCTTATGAACTTCGTGAGACCGCGCTGGGCGGTGTGGCGGCTACGCCTACAGCCTGTGCGTTATGTGATCAAATATTCTGCAAAAAAGATAAGGAGTAACAACATGAGCATCGAGAAAAAACTGAATGAACTGGGCATCACCTTACCGGAAGCACCGGCTCCCGGCGGATTGTATTCCCCCTTCGTACGGACCGGCAACCTGGTCTTTGGATCCGGCTTCGTTCCGGCGGCTACCGAAAACCCGCTGCGCGGCAAGCTTGGCAGCGACCTTACCATTGAGCAGGGACAGGAAGCAGCCCGCCTGTGCATCCTGAACTGCCTGGCCGCTTACAAGGCCACCTTCGGCACCCTGGATAACATCAAGCGCGCGGTCAAGATGGTCGCCTTTATCCAGTCCGCTCCGGACTTCTACAGCCAGGCACAGGTCGCCAACGGCGGTTCCCAGCTGCTGCTGGATGTGATCGACGCGCCGGCGCCGGCCCGCTCCGCGATCGGCATGGCCGCTCTGCCGCTGAACGTTCCGGTCGAGATCGAAGTCGTATTTGAGGTCGAATAAACCAAAGTCTGTTAATGTGAGAAAAGATTACCTGCAAGGATCGTTTGACAACGACCTGTCAAGTAATCTTTTCTTTATAAAGGAGATCATGATGAAAAAAGGAATCGTTCTTCTGCTATGCGTCATTCTGCTTATGACCGGCTGCGGCTCCGCCTCGGTTCGCGAAACCTTCAAGAAGGCCGGACCGGATATGCTTCAGGTCACACTGGCCGGCCAGACCTATGATCTGGGTGAGGATGCTGCTTCGGTGCTGGATCAGATGTACGTAAACGGCAACCGCGTGGTGAATTATCTGACGTTCAACTTTTATGGTGCCGGAGGCAAGTACAGTCAGGAAAAGATCAATATAAAAGATGTCGATAAAAACAAACTGATCTATTTCAAAGGAGAAGTGCCTACTCCCTGGAAAGTAATGAAAGATAGACAGGAATTAGAAACTCCGAATGACGGGATCCAGCAGATGGTCTATGCTTTTTATGTCAGAGAGCAGATGGAAGGGCCGCTTTTATCCTTCCAGGCGGCGGATGGACTGAGCCGGACGAACAGCCAGAATGATCTGTCCGAATACATCGATACAGGAGTTTTCGGAAGAGGGTTCGGCACCAACAAGCCGATGGACGATCATCATTTTATGATGCTGACTGTGGATGGAGCCAAGGTCGATGTCTCTTCCTACTTGAACAACATGCCGCAGGAGTGCACAGACCTCATGAGGCAAAAGGATACGATCTATGGGCTTACGTCATTGACCTACAGTATGCCGGGCATAGAAGTTGATAATATCGCGGAGATCTATCAGCAGCCCGGCGCTAAAGAATACTATGCCATCGTAGAGGCCGCTTACGACCAGATGCTTCGGCTGAACGCCCGTGAGATCGAGAACTTCGCCCTCATCGATGTAACGCTTACGGGCGGACAGATCACGAGCATCGCCTATTATGTGTTTAAATATGATCCCTTTGACCCAAGACCGTGATGACTGTCAGAAAGGTAAGCCAAAGGCCGAAATGGTTACTGTTCAGTAACCCGCCTGCACTCGCGAAAAAAACACCTTCCAGGTCCTGACACCCAGGACATGGAAGGTGTTTTCGTATTTATGGCCCGTAAGGGTCAGCTCAGTGATTCTTTTTATAAATATGGACCAGTCCCTTGATCAGCAGATCGTCATCGATGATGATCTCGTGGTGGCTGTGCATCAGGATGGGACGGGCCAGGCCGCCGGTCGCGACGATGGTGGCCTTTTCACCCAGCTCTTCTTCGATGCGGTCGATCATGCCGTCAAACATGGAAGCCTGGCCATAAATGAGGCCGCTCTTCATGCAGTCGATGGTATTGGTGCCGACCACGTGCGCCGGGGCTTCCAGGCTGATGTTCTGCAGCTGGGAAGCGCGGGACGCCAGAGCATCCAGAGAGATGCGCACACCAGGGATGATGACGCCGCCGCGATAATTCCCGTTGCGGTCAAGGACGCTCATGGTGCTGGCCGTGCCCAGATCGAGGACGATGAGCGGGGGCTTGTATTCCGCCAAAGCGGCGACCGCGTCGACCACCAGGTCGGAACCCAGCTGTTTGGGATTATCGATCAGGATGTTCAGGCCGGTCTTGATGCCAGGGCCGACGACCAGCGGTTCGATCTCGCAGCAGATCTGCAGCGAACGCTTGAGGATGTCGGTCAGCTGCGGCACGACAGAGGAAATGATGCCGCCGGTGATCTCGTGACGGTCGATGCCGTGCATGAGCATGATATTGCGGAAGAAGACGGCATATTCATGCTCGGTCTTCTGATGGTCCGTGGCTACACGGGCGGAAAACAGGATCTTGTCGTCCTTCACGATGCCGATGACGATGTTGGTGTTGCCGGTATCCAGTGCGATTAACATAGCTTACCTCCGGTTGACATAGCGCAGAGCCTTGACGATGGCGCTGGAAAGAATAGCGGCTACGATGGCCTCCAGCACGCCATTGATGGCGATGACGCTTAAGAAGGCCCCGAACAGGGCGCCATAGGAAATGCCGATCGCGTCCGCGTAGGCATGTCCGAACAGTACATAGATGAGTCCCATGACCAGCAGTGTGTTGGTCAGAGAACCGGCGACACCGCTGATCAGCAAAGAAGTGGCGTCGCTTCCCTTTTTGCCTTTAAAGACCTTTTTCAGCGCTTCATACACATAGTATGGTACAACGCCGACCAGAATACGAGGGATGAAGCAGATGATCGTGCTCCAGACCGGACCCAGAGGGGTGATACCGCTCGACAAGAAGGGGGAGAAGATGAAGGATGTGAGCGCCGGAGACGTGGTAGCCAAGATCATGCTCGATAAACCGAAGAGAAAACCAAGAATAGCGCCTCTCTTCGGACCCAGGACCAATGAACCGATAATGACCGGCACATGGATGATGGTGGCATTGATCACGCCCAGAGGAATGTAACCTAAAGACGGAGTGAAAGCCAGAATGAAGATGATGGCGCCTAGCAGTGCGGTCTGTACAAGGCCGAGAGCCCGGCTCTTATCAGATGTTGTGTTCATATGCGGTTGTCCTTTCGTTTGGGCTTGCAAGGCCCATGTGCTGGTGCTCTGCATGAGCCTCGTATCAGATGGCTCTTATGATGCACCGCGAGGTCATTATACGAAAAAAAGATTCTCCTGTCAATGATTGTATTATGCAGAAACATTTGCTATAATGAAGCTGAATTTTGGATCATAATACTAAAAATAAGGGAGGACGATCATATGCAATTCGGATATTTTGACGATGCCCGCAAGGAATACGTCATCACAACACCCAAAACACCGCTGCCATGGATCAATTATTTAGGATCCCAGGAATTCTTTGGCCTGATCTCCAACACGGCCGGCGGCTACTCCTTCTATAAAGACGCCAAGCTGCTGCGCCTGACCCGCTACCGCTATAACAACGTTCCGTCTGACAGCGGAGGAAGATATTACTATATCAAGGATGGCGATACGGTGTGGAATCCCGGATGGCAGCCTGTGCAGACTGAACTGGACAGCTATGAGTGCCGTCACGGCCTCGGCTACACCGTCATCACCGGCGCCAAGAATGGCCTGAAGGCGCAGCTGTGCGCTTTCGTTCCGGTCCATGACAATTGCGAGGTGCACCGTGTAACGCTGACCAATGAGAGCGAAGAAACCAAAGAGGTCGACCTGTTCTCCTTCATTGAATTCTGCCTGTGGAACGCGCAGGATGACAGCTCCAACTTCCAGCGCAACTTCTCGACCGGTGAGGTGGAAGTGATCGGCAGCACTATCTATCACAAGACCGAATACCGTGAGCGCCGCAACCATTACGCTGTCTATTCCGTCAATAAAGAGATCTGCGGTTTTGACACCAGCCGGGACGCGTTCCTTGGCTCCTACAACGGATTCCACAATCCGGACGCGGTCTTCGAAGGCAAGAGCCGCAACTCTGAGGCACACGGATGGGCCCCCATCGGCTCCCATCATCTGAAAGCCTGCCTCAAGCCGGGTGAAGAGACCAGTTTCGTCTTTGTACTCGGCTATTGCGAGAACCCGCGTGATCAGAAGTTCGAAGCCCCCAACATCATCAACAAGAAACCGGCCAACGAGCTGCTGGCCAAGTATCAGACAGATGAGCAGGTCCTTGCCGCGTTTGCGGATCTTAAAAAGTATTGGGACGATCTGCTGTCCACTTATACCGTCAAAACGTCGGATGACAAGCTCAACCGACTGGTCAACGTTTGGAACCAGTATCAGTGCATGGTCACCTTCAACATGAGCCGCTCCGCCAGTTACTATGAAAGCGGTCTGGGCCGCGGCATGGGCTTCCGTGACAGCTGCCAGGATCTGCTGGGCTTCGTGCACCTGATCCCGGAGCGCGCCAGAGAGCGTATCATCGACATCGCCAACACCCAGTTCGAGGATGGCAGCACCTATCATCAGTATCAGCCCCTTACCAAGAAGGGCAATGCGGACATCGGCGGTGGTTTCAATGATGACCCGCTGTGGCTGATCGCCGGTACGGCAGCCTATATTCGTGAAACGGGAGATTTTTCCATTCTGGACGAACCCTGTGCCTTTGACAGTGATTTCTCCAAGGCCGTTCCGCTGATGGAGCATCTGCGCCGCAGCTTTGCCTTTACGACCAAAAACCGTGGCCCGCACAATCTGCCGCTCATCGGCCGTGCGGACTGGAATGACTGCCTGAACCTGAACTGCTTCTCCGAAGAGCCGGGCGAGAGCTTCCAGACCTTCGGCCCGAGCGAGGGCCCGGTGGCGGAGTCTGTTTTCATCGCCGGCATGTATGTCAAGTACGGTGAAGAATATGCCGAACTGTGCGAGGCCAAGGGACTGGCGGAAGAAGCGGCCGACGTTCGCGCCAAGGTCGCCGAAATGGTAGAGATCGTTGAGGACGCCGGCTGGGACGGAGAATGGTTCATCCGCGCCTATGACGCCTACAGCAACCCGGTCGGCAGCAAGTCTTGCGAAGAAGGCCAGATCTACATCGAGCCCCAGGGCATGTGCGTCATGGCCGGCATCGGCATCGAAGATGGCAAGGCAGCCGCCGCGCTGAAGAGTGTAGAAGAGAGACTGGATTCCAAATTCGGCATCGTCCTGCACCAGCCGGCCTACACCAAGTATCACGTCGAACTGGGTGAGATCTCTTCCTATCCGCCAGGATATAAAGAAAACGCCGGGATCTTCTGCCACAACAATCCGTGGATCGTGTGCGCGGAGACGGAGCTTGGCCATGGAGACCGCGCCTTTGAAGTCTTTAAGAAGACCTGCCCGGTCTATCTGGAAGAGATCAGCGAAGTCCATCGCACAGAGCCTTACGTTTACTGCCAGATGGTCGCCGGCAAGGACGCCCCGACCTTTGGTGAAGGCAAGAACAGCTGGCTGACCGGTACGGCCGCCTGGACATTTACCGCCATCAGCCAGTACATCCTGGGCATCAAGCCGATGCTGACCGGTCTGATGATCGACCCGTGTATCCCGGCTTCCATGGACGGCTTCACACTGGACCGCCGCTTCCGTGGCGTCACATACCACATCACTGTCGACAACAGCGCCCATGCCGAGAAGGGCGTGGCCGCCATGTATGTGGACGGCGTTAAGGTCGAAGGCAACATCATCCCGATCGCAGAAGGCAAGACAGAGGCAGAAGTCCGCGTAGTACTTGGCTGAAAAATACATGTGAAACCATGATATGCTCCCTTCGGGCAACAAGTTATTTTACTTGTCTGCCCGAAAGGGAGCATTTTTGTATGAGAGGACAGTTGTCCGTTAGGTCGTTAGCACACCTTTTTTTGCTTTGGATCTATTATGTGGGTATGTTTTTTTGCCCATTTGCGGAATCTACCCACATAATGAAGAATTATCCATTTAATGTATGCATGTCAAAGGAAGAAAAAGAAGCATTCTACATACAAGTTTAAAAATAAAGAGAAATATGTGGGTATGATCCTAAGTTAAGAAAGAAATTATATGATAAAAAGACATACATTTTTCAGCAGATAACTGATTTAGTGGGTCGTTCCTCTGCAGATAGGAGAACGGAAGACCCACTGTTTTTATTCTAAACTGAAAAAGGTGTGCTTTTTGACGATCAGACAGACATAGACCTGCATACACGATTGCAGCAGATTGAATTTTGGTGGGTATCCGACCTTGGAGCGAAACAGCTTAAACAACATTAAAAAATTTTTTCTCATTCTGTGTAACAGAGTCTTCCCCAGACGAGTATTAGAGATAAAGAAGCAAAAACAAGGAAGACACTAAGATGTTCTGCACGAATTGCGAAACACAGATCGTCGATGGATCGTCATCGTTCGTGTAAGAGGATACTAAGAAAGGAAATCACCATGAGTCTCGTAGATTTAGTCAATACCGCACAGTATTTTTCATCCCAGAGTAACCTTCGTAAAAGCATTTTGAATGTGCAGAACAACTTGCGCGGAACCTCGCAGTTCGCAGCGCTCTTCTACAAATTGATCGGACAGGACGTCCATCACCCGCCCGTGCAGATCGAGGGCACGCAAAGTGGAGTGTTCTGGACCGCCGCATGGGACCCCGCCCGTTTCACCTATGAACCGTTCACCACGGAAAAGATGAGCGACCCGAACATCGGCTACATCGAAGGCTGCGCGTTATTCCTCCTGATCCAGGAAGTCTACCCAAACGTTTACAAATTCCCTGGCAACACCTTGGAACAGATCCAGAACGGCGCGCATATCCACCTGAACATGCGCAAAGAATGCATCGGCCAGGCCGTGATGCCGGCCTACATCCCGGATCCCTCGAACGGACTGCCCACCCAGGGCCAAGCCCTGCAGGCACGGGCTGTGGCGGATCCCGCTCCTGCCCCGACACCGGCCGCCGCAGAGCCCGCCCCAAAGAGAAAGCCCTTCAACTTCTGCCCGTACTGCGGCAAGAAGATCACCCCGGGAGCCCGCTTCTGCATGAACTGCGGAGAGAGCCTGCAATAAAAGCAATGTGATGAAAAAGGCAGCAATATGTATCTTATGGAGAGAAAGCTGTTTTAATATCAGCTGATAATAGCGATTTATAGAACAGACAGAGAAAGTACAAAACCGTGAGATGGCAAACAAGCCGTTGTCTCACGGTTTCTTTTGTAGTAATCTTTCGTGATCTGTGGTATATTGGTCATGTCCATTATAGAGAGAAAGAGAGGTTCCTCAAGATGATCTGGACAGAAGAGAAGATCCGCAAACTGGTTTCACGTCAGCGTTCCTTTTTTCAGAGTGGTTCAACGTTGGATGTTGAGTGGCGCATCCGTCAGCTTAAGCGACTTCGCAGTGCTATAAAAGCGCATGAGAAGGAGATAGAGAAGGCTTTGGAGCAGGACCTTGGCCGCAGCAAGGCAGAGGCTTATTTCTGCGATATCGGTTCTACGATCTTAGAGATCAACGAGATCATCCGTGGAATCAGAAAGTGGGCTAGGCCGGAGCTTCATTACAGCGGGCTGCACTGCTTCCCCAGCCTGTTGACAAAAGTGTATAAGATGCCCTATGGCGTGACGCTCATCATCAGTCCGTTCAATTTTCCGATCCTGCTTTCCTTCGGTGTCCTGGCGGCCAGCATCGCCGGCGGCAACACGGCCATCATCAAAGCTAGTTCCAAATCCAAAGCCTGCACCGAGGTCATGCAGAAGATCATAAGCTCCGTCTTCCCGGATGGCTATATCTGCGTGGTGGATGGAGATCATGACACGGCAGATCTGCTGCTGGAGCAGCGTTTTGACAAGATCTTCTATACCGGATCTCCGAAGGTAGGGCGGCATGTAATGGAAAAGGCCGCGAAAAACCTGACGCCGGTGGCCCTTGAGCTTGGCGGGGAGACTGGAAACTGGTGCGTCATCCGCAAAGACGCAGACATCCGGGACGCGGCCAGAAAGATCGCCTTCTTCAAGATCCTGAATGCCGGCCAGATCTGCATCAATATCAATCAGGTCGCCGTGGCGGAAGAGGTGGCGGACTCATTCGTGGAGGAATTGAAAAAACAGTTCCGTCGTCAGATCGGCGAGGAACCGCTGAAGAACAAAGAGTATCCGAGACTGATCAGCCAGAAAGCCTATACGGTCTGCGCGGAGGAAGCGGCCAAGTATCAGGAACGCATCGTATATGGCGGCCACGGGGATGAAAAAACAATGAAATTTGAGCCAACGATCGTGTATCCCGTCGGGGCGGACGAGCCGATCGTGCAGCACGAGCTGTTTGATCCCCTGCTGCCGGTCGTGCCCTTCCCGGACCAGGAAGCGGACAATCTGATGCAAAAGATCGCAGAGAGGGAGCATGGCCTGGCCCTCTATCTTTTCACCAAGGACAGGACCTGGGCAGAGAAGGTCATGGGCACTCAGCAATACGGCGGAGGCTGTGTCAATGAAGTGGTGATGCATCTGATGGTCAAAGGCGTACCCTTCAACGGAACCGGACATTCCGGCATGGGCGCCTATCACGGCATCTGGGGATTTCGTGAATTCACTCATCCCACTACGGTGCTGTATGGCTCGAATAAATACAATCTTCCCCTTCGGGAACACCCCTATGAAGGCGCGAAAAACCGTTGGAAGATGCTGGTCCTAAAAGCTTTTGAGAGATAAGAAACGACCGTTTTTTATTGCCATTCTTTCCCCTCGATGCTATAATGACAAAAAAGAAAAATAAGGAGGAGACTCCTCGATGTTTACCGGAAAAACGATCCTTATCGGCGTGACCGGCGGCATTGCCGCTTACAAGATCCCGAATCTGGTCAGCATGCTTGTTAAGCAGCATGCGGATGTGCACGTGATCCTGACCAAGAACGCCACAGAGTTCATCCCGCCGATCCCGTTTGAAAGTCTGACAAAGAATAAATGCCTGGTCGACACCTTCGACCGGAACTTCACCATGGATGTCGAGCATGTTTCGCTCGGCAAGAAGGCGGATGCAGTGCTCATCGCGCCGGCCACCGCCAACATCATCGGCAAGATCGCCCACGGCATCGCGGATGACATGCTTTCCACCACGGTGTTGGCATGCCGATGCCCCATGCTCATCAGCCCCACCATGAACACCCGCATGTACGAGAATCCTGTCGTGCAGGACAACATGGAAACACTCCGCAAATATGGTTGGACGGTCATCGGCGCGGAAAGCGGGCACCTGGCCTGCGGGGACGACGGAGCCGGCAAGATGCCGGAGCCGGCTGTTTTGTTTGAATATCTGGAGCGGGCCATCGCGTACGAAAAAGATCTTCAGGGCAAAAAGGTGCTCGTCACCGCCGGACCCACCCAGGAAGCGCTGGATCCCGTCCGCTTCCTGACCAACCATTCCTCCGGCAAGATGGGCTATGCTATCGCGAAAGCCGCCATGCTGCGCGGGGCTTCGGTCACACTGGTTAGCGGCCCCACCGCCTTGGAAGCCCCACGCTTTGTCGAAACTGTGCCCGTTGTCTCCGCGGCGGACATGTATGAAGCCGTGACATCCCGCGCGGCGCAGCAGGATATCATCATCAAGGCCGCAGCCGTGGCAGACTACACACCTGCCACTTATGCCGACAACAAAATCAAAAAGAAGGATGGCGACATGGCCATCCCCCTGGTACGCACGAAGGATATAATAGGTGCCTTGGGACAAAACAAGCGTGAAGGGCAGTTCCTGTGCGGCTTCTCCATGGAGACGGAGAACCTGATCGAAAACTCCCGCGCCAAGCTTGTTAAGAAAAACCTGGACATGGTCGCCGCCAACAACGTTAAAGTCGAAGGCGCCGGCTTCCAGGGCGACACCAACGTCTTGACCCTGATCACCAATGATGGCGTTGAGGAACTGCCGCTCATGAGCAAGGATCAGGCCGCGCACGAGCTCCTGGACGCGATCCTCAAAAGAACCGCTCTTTGAGCTGCTTGTCCAGACATGATACGCCTAGCACATGAGGACCGCCCTCGAAGGTAGATAGCAAGGTGTCGCCGGGTATATACCCATCCTCGATATAGTTCTCCATCTTCCGCATATTCCAAGATACATAATCCGGATCCAGCATCTTGCCAAAATGCTCCAGGATCACCAGGATACGTTCTCTGATATCCAGCATGGTGAAATCCGGATGCACCCAGCCAAGCCTGCTTAGCTTGAGAGGGTATTCATAAAGATAGGGGATGCCCAGCGCTTTCAGCTTGTCTGCGATGATCTTCTCGCTTTTGGAACGCACCCGCTCGCCGTTTTCCGTCTCGATGACCGGAAAATCCTTATCAAATCCCTTGTGCTCATAGGGCGTGTTTAGAAAGGCTTGAATATATTCGTCATCCGGCAGAACATAGGGTGTGATAAGAGACTTGCGCTCCGAGGAAAGCTTTTCGTAAGGAGCGGCCAAAGCGTGATACATGAAGGATGCGCTGCAGGCGTGACTTTTGCTCTGCGCCTTTAAGAGCCGCGCTCTTTCCTTTGCCGCCTCACGCAGAAAGGCTTCTTCATATTCTTTTTGAGCAAGATCACGAACGAAGGGCATATTGCTTTTGCGAACATACTGCCTGCGGGTATTCTGCGTGGGACGATACAGATATTGATACGTGTGACCGCTCTTTTGGATGGTAAGATGCCCGGGTGGCCGTTTGGAAAGCGAGGCTTCAGCCTTTTTGCGGAGAGATTCGAGGATGGATAGCTGATGTTCGATCGGTAAGTAGAAACCCGGCATGAAAACTCCTTTCTGAATACTTGCTGATGATTGATTTCTGTTTCTCAGATAGTGTCTGACAAGATGCGCACTGCCTGCGAAGATCATTTGTTTTAGCAGCAAGTGTTTTTGAAGAGGGGCACTTGCTGGGAAAATAAATAGTATCCAGAGACAGTGTGATTTGTTTAAGGAGCGAGCTCTCCAAGAAGACAGGCGTCTAAAAAGCTGTGGTTTTGTAGAAAAAAAGAAAAATTGACACTGCCTGACAGAAAAAACTTATTGACCAGACAGTGGGTGTTAAGAAAAACACTGCCTGAGAGAAACAAAGCAACAGACCAGCAAGTGTGATGAATGAAAAACACTTGCTGAAGAAGAAAATTTTAACCGCAGCAAGTGTCCAGAGAACAAGAAGATATTTAATAATACCACAGAAACTACAAATAGACAATAATAAATAATATAAATTACCAATATAACAAGAAATGTTAAATCAAACGCAACATATCAACACAGAAAGGACTACACACTATGGAATGGAAAATCCTGAATGAGCAGATGCTGCATGGCGGAGACTATAACCCGGACCAGTGGCTGGATCGGCCGGATATCTTGAAAAAAGATATCGAGTTGATGAAGCAGAGCCATGTGAATGCGGCTTCTGTGGGTATCTTTGCCTGGTCGGCGCTGGAGCCGGAAGAGGGGCGCTATGAGTTCGACTGGCTGGAGAAGGTCATCGACAACTTGTACAACAATGGCATCTACACGGTGCTTGCGACGCCGTCCGGCGCGCGTCCGATCTGGATGGCACTGAATCATCCGGAGGTATTGCGCGTGGGTCCGGACCTGGTGCGCAATCAGATGGGCGGCCGTCACAATCACTGCTACACGTCTCCGTATTATCGGCAGAAGGTGTGGGATATGGATAAGAAGCTGTCAGAGAATTTTGGCAAGCATCCTGGGGTCATCCTGTGGCACATTTCCAATGAATATGGTGGGGAATGCTATTGCCCGCTTTGCCAGCAGGAGTTCAGAAACTGGCTGAAGAAAAAGTATGGTACCATCGAGGAGCTGAACCATCAGTGGTGGACGGCGTTCTGGAGCCACACCTATTCTTCCTTTGATCAGATCGAGCCGCCGCTGCTTCGAGGCGAGCATTCCGTGCATGGCCTAGTGCTGGACTGGAAGCGTTTCGTGACCGATCGCACCGTGGATTTCTGTGCCTGGGAGAAGGCTGCGATCCGTGCGGGCGGGTCGGATGTTCCGGTGACCACCAACCTGATGGGCTTCTATAATGGTCTGAACTATTTCAAATTCCGCGATGTGTTGGACATCGCGTCGTGGGACAACTATCCCTTCTGGCATACCAATCCGCAGGATGAGAGCCAGGTCGCGATCACGGCGGCGGCGACCCATGATCTGATGCGCTGCATCAAGCAGGAGCCGTTCCTGTTGATGGAGAGCGTGCCGGGCGTGACTAACTGGCATCCGGTCTGCCGCATGAAGAAGCCGGGCATGCATGAGCTGTCCTCGCTGCAGGCGGTGGCCCATGGTTCCAACTCCGTCCAGTACTTCCAGTGGAGAAAATCCCGCGGATCTTCGGAAAAATTCCATGGCGCGGTGGTCGGTCATGATGGTACGGCCAATACCAGAGTGTTCCGCGAGGTGGCGACTGTCGGATCCCGGCTGAAGAAGCTGCCGGAGGTCTGCAAGACCAATGTGAAGCCGGAAGTGGCGATCATCTTTGACTGGGAAAACCGATGGGCTTTGGGAGAGGTGCAGGGCCTGCTCAATGTTAGTAAGGAGCAGTCGAAGAACTATGTACCGACCGTGCTGGAGCACTATGAAGCTTTCTGGCGGATGGGCATCCCGGTGGATCTTGTGGATATGTCCTGCGACTTCAGTGGCTACAAGCTGGTCATTGCGCCGATGCTGTACATGCAGAGAGAGGGCATCGTCGAGAAACTGAGAAGCTTTGTCGAGAAGGGCGGCACGCTGGTCGGCACGTACTGGAGCGGTTTGGTCAATGAAAATGACCTGTGCTTCCAGAGCTTCGCACCGTATGGAATGCAGGATGTCTTCGGTCTGTACAGTGAGGAGATCGATGCCCTGTATCCGGATCAGCGCAACAAGATGGTCATGTCGGCCAGCGGCGCGGAGTATGAGCTGCGTGAGCTGTGCGATGTGGTCCATGTTTCCACGGCGCAGGTGCTGGGCACTTATAAGGAAGACTACTATGCCGGCAATCCGGCTCTGACCCTGAATTTCTTTGGCTTTGGGCAGGCATACTACCTGTGCGCCAGAGCGGACCAGGAGTTCTATAAAGATTTCTATGAGGAGATCGCGGATGATCTGCAGCTGGAGAGAGCGTTGGATAACGCTGCATTGCCGCATAACGTGACAGCCTCCCTGCGCAAGAGCGATGAGGAAGAGATCGCCATCGTGCAGAACTTCAACCCGTTCCCGACCACGGTCAGCCTGGAGAATGCGGTCACGGATATCGAGACCGGCGAGTATACCACCCACATCAAGCTGGAGCCTTATGGCATCCGCTTCCTGCTGAAGGATAACGTCATGTAATTAAATGCACCTCGAGTGCATATTAGCCGTGTTTTATGCATTCTGATGCGCCTTTGATAAGTTCTTACCCCACTGGGTTTTCAAAATAATCCCATTTCGTGGGGTAAGGAGACGGGAAACCACCCCAATGAATGAAAAAAGAGGTTGCCTTGAGGGCTTCCAACGCAATGGAAGACCTTAGGCAGCCTCTTTTTTAATGAATATGGATGTATAAACTGATCAAATACCCCGGAAACAAGAAGAAAAAGCAAAGATCAGTGGGGTAGGAACGGAATCAATGAATGAGTTCTACGATCAGCTCCACGACGCCGCAGCCGACCATGATCAGAATGGGGTTCCATTTTTTCCAGCGCAGCAGGAGAAAAGCGCCAAGGAATAAGAGAAGAGCCAGCCAATCAACAGAACGAAGCGTGCCCAAAGGGAAGACAGCAGGCAGCAGGATCGAAAGGCCGGCGGCCAGGATCATGGCGACCACGGCCGGACGCAGTGATTTCAGCACGCCTTGCATCAGACTGAGCTTGCGGTAGCGGGTATAGAGGATAGCGAGAATGGTGACGAACAGGCAGGAGGGCAGCACCACGCCCAGGGTAGCGATCACGGCGCCGGGAATGCCCGCCACCTGATTGCCCACGAAGGTGGCTGCGTTGATCGCGATAGGTCCAGGCGTCATCTCCGCGATGGTCACAAGATCCGTGAAATCCGACAAGGTGAGCCAGTGGTACAGTTCGACCGTCTGGGCCTGGATGAGCGGCATGGCCGCGTATCCCCCGCCAAAGCTGAACGCGCCGATCTGCAGGAAGGCCAGGAAGAGTTTGAGGTAGATCATTTCGAGGCCCCCTTTCGCTCTGTGAGAAGGGTGCGGATCACGCCAAAGACGGCCACAGCCAGGATGATGAAGATCACGTTGGTGTGCAGAAAATAGTTGGCGATGAAAGCGAGGACCATGACGATGCAAAGAATAAAGTCATGGGATTGGACGATGCCGGATGTCATGTCGAAAACAACGGAGAGGATGACAGCGCAGACGCCGGATTTCATCCCTTTCAGCAAGGCCTGGATGGCGAAGCTGTCTTTGAAAGCGTCATAAAAGAAAGAAATCATAGTCAGAATGACAAAGGGCGGAATGATGGCACCGGCGACAGCGGCCAGGATGCCGGGAAAGCCGCCCAGCTTGTAACCGACTACGATGGCGCCGTTGACTGCGATCGGTCCGGGCGAGGACTGGGCAATGGCCACATAGTCCAGCATTTCATCATCATCGATCCAATGGAGCTTGTCTACGAACTTTTGCTTGAGCAGGGTGATGATGACATAGCCGCCGCCGAATGTGAAGGCGCTTAGGTACAGCGTGGAGAAAAACAACTGCCTGTATTTATGATTCATGATTTGAACTTCCTTATCAGATGATCCATTTCGTTATATCGGCGGGATCAGGAGAAGTCAAGAAAAGGGACTGCCTTTGCGCAGTCCCTTTTCAGGTGAAGTGGCCGGCCTTACAGGATAGACCAGCGGGTGTTATATTTGTCAAGCTGACGAAGATCGTCACAGTCACGTCCATAGAGGGCGATGATCTCGCGATAAAGGCGCTCCATTGCTTCTTTGTCACCGTGCTTGCAGATCGTTTCGATCATTTCTCTGTACTCGTAATATTTGTTGGTTGGGATGCTGGCCATGGTTTATGTCCTCCTTGTTTGTTTTGTTCTTATACCTATAATAGCATATAGAGATACAAATTGTTACAGCCTTTTCAAAAATTTTTTAAAAGCCGATCATATTGAAAATGGCCCCGTAATTTGCTATGATAAAGAAAACAACTATTACATATGATCAGGAGGGTCCTTCTATGAATAAGCGCCTTTTGGTTGGTCTGGATGTCGGCACGTCCGGCGCCAAGTGTATCGTTGCGGATGAAGACGGCAAGGTCCTGGCTTCCTCTACCCAGGAGTATCCTTTATATACCCCCCGTCCCGGTTGGGCAGAGCAGGAACCCATCGACTGGTGGAATGGAGTCGTGCGGGGTCTTCAGGCCATCCTCCCCAAGGTGAATAAAGAAGATATCGTGGGTATCAGCTTTTCCGGACAGATGCACGGCCTGGTCGCGCTGGATAAGGATCTGAACGTGATCCGCCCGGCCATGCTGTGGTGTGATCAGCGCACCCAGAAGCAGTGCGACTGGATCACCAAGAAGGCCGGCGGCCTGAAAAAGCTTTTGACCTATACCAATAACCAGATGCTGACCGGCTATACCGGCGGCAAGATCCTCTGGCTGCGTGATGAGGAGCCGGAGAACTTCGAAAAGATGGTCACCTTCTTCTGCCCGAAGGACTATATCCGTTACATGCTGACGGGCGAGATCGGCATCGATGTTTCCGATGCTTCTGGTACCGGTTTCTACAATACCAAAGAACGCTGCTGGAGCGATGAGCTGATCGAGATCGCAGGCCTGCCCCGCAGCATCTTCCCGGAAGCGCATGAGTCGACCGAGCTGGCCGGCCACGTTACCAAGGAAGCGGCCGAACTGACCGGTCTTCCGGAAGGCCTGAACGTCTACTTCGGCGGCGGTGACGCGGTCATCCAGACCACCGGTGCCGGCCTGGTCAAGCCTGGCATCATTGGCGTGGTCATCGGCACCTCCGGCAACGTGTCCATGGGACTGGATCGATTCAACGATAACCCGAACGGGGACTTGCAGATGTTCTGCAATAACGAGCCGGGGCTGTGGCATGCCTTTGGCTGCCCGCTGACGGCCGGCGGGGCGTATCGCTGGTATCGAGATGAGCTGTGCCAGCACAATATCGCGGAAGCAAAGCTGACCGGCGAGAACGTCTACAACATCATGGGTCGTGAGGCGGAGAACTCTGTGCCGGGTTCTCATGGCGTCATCTTTACCCCGTACCTGACCGGCGAGCGTTGCCCGTATCCGGATCCGAACGCCCGTGCCTCTTTCTATGGCCTGTCGCTGAACACCACCCGGGCGGACATCACCCGTTCCGTCATGGAAGGTGTCACCTATTCTCTGAAGCAGATCATCGATATCCTGCGCGCGTTTACCCCGTGTGAGAAGGTCTACACCTCCGGCGGCGGCAGCGTTTCCCCGCTGTGGCGCCAGATGCAGGCCGATATCTTCGACATGCCGGTCTACACCATGTCCGCGGCTTCCGAAGGCGGTGCCTATGGCGCGATCATGGTCGCCGGTGTGGGAGCCGGTGTCTGGAAGAATCTGCAGGAAGCCTGCAGCATCGTCAAGGTCGAGACCGAGACCCTGCCCATCAAGGCCAACCAGGCAGCCTACCAGGATTCCTTCGAGATCTACGATAAGATCTATCCGGCGCTTAAGAGCGTGTATGATTTCAGCGCAAGTAAGGGATTTTGATACTTTGTGGGGGAAGGGGGTGCTCGTAGTTACGAAGGCCGCGCCCCCTTCCCCCACACCCTCATCCCCCTGGCCACGTTTTGCTGCATGGACTCACGATCGTGGGTCCTTTTTGCGTGGCGGGGGAGAACCCCATTGCTTCCTTCTCTTAAATCTGCTATATTATTACTATCCGAGAGGAAAGGACTACAAACTATGAAATTCGTGAATAAGACTTTGCAGGAGCTGATCATTCCGGGTGGATATACTTGTTCCTGCGGCAGACAGCATGTCTGCGAACTGAAATATCTGAATATCGGACGGGGCATCGTGACGGAGGTGCCGAAGATGCTGGAAGCCATCGGGGCGAAGAAGCCGTTTGTCGTGTGCGATCCGAACACCTGGAAGGCGGCGGGGGAGAGGGTCGACCAGATCCTGACCGAGGCTGGCATCGAGCATGTCAATTACCTGGTGCCGATGGAGCGACCGAAGCCGGGTGAGTGGGAGGTCGGCAGTGTGGTCATGCATCTGGACCCGTCCTGCGATCTGCTGCTGGCGGTAGGCAGCGGCGTGCTCAATGATATCTGCAAGGTGGTGTCGCTGGCGACCGGTATTCCGAACGCGGTCGTGGGCACCGCACCGTCCATGGATGGCTATGCTTCGAACTCCTCCTCCATGGAGGTCAACAAGGTCAAGACTACACTGTATAACCACGCGCCGTGCGGTATTCTGCTGGATACCGAGATCCTGGCCCAGGCGCCGATGCGCATGCTGCAGGCGGGCTTTGGTGATATGATCGCCAAGTATATCGCGACCTGTGAGTGGCGCATCGCCCATCTGGTGACCGGTGAGTATTATTGTGAGGAAGTGGCGGCGCTCATGCGTCATGCGCTGTCACGTGTCGTGGAAGGGGCGGATGGCATTCCGGCCCGGGATCCGGACGCGGTGGGTACCATCGCGGAGGGCCTGGTCCTGGCAGGTATTGCCATGGCGTATGCGCAGATCTCCCGTCCGGCTTCCGGTCTGGAGCATTATTTCTCCCATATGTGGGAGATGATGGCCCTGGAGCGGGACGAACCCTATGATCTCCACGGCATCCAGGTCGGCGTCGGAACAGTGCTGACATTGAAGCTGTACAAGCACATCCGCGCGCTGAAACCCAGCCGGGAGAAGGCGGAGGCCCATATGGCATCCTTTGATCCGAAGGTCTGGGAGGCGGAGATGGCACGTATCTTCGGCAAGACGACCGGAGAGGTGCTGGCGATCGAGGAAAAAGCGCACAAAAATGATCCGGCCAAGCACGCGGTGCGTCTGGAGCGGATCCTGAATGGCTGGGATGAGATCTGCCGGATCATCGATGAAGAGCTGCCGCAGCTCGAGACGATCCGGGCCAAGATGGAAATGATCGGCGAGCCGACCCGTCCGTCGGAGTTGGGTATTTCTCTTAAGGATACGGTGGATGCCTTCATCGGCTCCCGCGATATCAGGGATAAATACATGACCAGCACCGTGCTGTGGGATCTGGGCGAGACCGATGATTACGTAAAGATCCTGGAAGAAGAAGCAGAGGACTGATCATGAGAAGGATAGCCGCTGTATGCCTGGCCCTGATGTTGCTTACCGGGTGCAGTACGAGAATACGGGACGTATTTCAGCCGGAGTTGCCTACCCTTTGGGGCAAGACGGTCACGTACAGCAAGGTCCAGATCCCTGAAGAAGCCTTCGTGGATCCGGAATCCATCTGCCGCACCATGGCGCCGGACGGTCAGTTCTTGATCACAGACCATACCGCTCCTTATCTGTGGGATCCTGAGACGAAAGAGAAGACCTATCTCACCCCGGCAGGGGCTGAGGAAGAGGAGCTGTTGCGCAAGTACGGCGTGGCTGCTGATGCTACTGAAGCAGAAATAGCCAAATTGGATGAATTGCACGGAAAGGATCTTCTGGAATATTATCTTTCCCAAAGAAACGGGTTTCCGCAGGGTCCGCCGGGGATCGCGGTTTCTTATTACGCGGAGGGCAACTGTTTCTGGGTCGGTGATCCTATGGGCGGTTCTTGGATGATCGATGCGGATACCGGAAAAATGTATGGCGGTGTCGGAAAACAGTATGTCTCCGAAAAAGAGGATGCCTGGATGGTCTTGGGGATGATGCCCAGGATGGAAGTGACCTTGATCGACAAAAAGACCGGGCAGGAGACCAGAAAAAGCTATGCCGCACAGGCAGGGTTTGAGAAAGAGGGATGCAGCATTACTGCCGCTTCCTTTTTGCCGGATGGGAGCATCTGCGTGGTCCTTCGTGATATCATGTTCGATAAAGAGACCGGAGAGGTCTGCAAGATGGTGATCGAACGGCCGGATGGCTCGATCGAGTGCTATGACCTGGGCCGGATATCCTTTGGCAGAGAGCCGGATATGATCCTTTGTGCGGATGCGGAGCACATCCTGTTATATGCGTCTCGTTATGCCTTCGCTGTTGCGCCTTACATGATCGACACTAAGACCGGCGATGTGAACGTTCTCTATATGTCCGGCGGGACCATGACGACGGATCCTGCCAAGGATCATCTGGATAAAAACGGTATGATGCCGAAAGATGAAAGATTGGGGGAAGAGCAGTTCCTTTTTGTAGAACGGCTCTCCGATGGACAGACGTTACTGATCCAGTTCAATGGAGGCTTTCCCGCCCTGTTCAGACCGGATACCCTGGAAATCTCATTCATATACCCCGATGGAAATACAGATACGATTCCGGTATTCTTCTCCTTCTCCGGAAATCACTATGACCGGTTGGTAGGCCATGGACCGGATCCGGACCTTAAGAGCTACTGGCAGTTTAACGTATCTGAAACGAAATGATACATTACCTGATCTAACAAATGACCCCGCCTGAGATCCTTAGGCGGGGGTTCTTTATAGGTCTATATATTGTTGCAGAAACTGCGATGGTGAAAGGACAGGAATCCGTGATCCTGTAAAGTCATCCACATTGCGCGTGATGACATAGTCAGCACCGGAGAATACCGCGCAGGTCTCCTGAAGGCAATCTTCAAAGTCCGAAAAAGCGGTGTTTTTTAAGGCTTGAACGACCTGATCATGATCAGGGCTGACGACAGAAAGGATCTGACACAGATCCAGCAGCAAAGCGCGGCGCTCATCCGGGGTATAGATCTTGCGTAGAATGAAGAACATATCGGCGATGGACTGGGAGGTGACAAAACCTTGAAGACCTTTTTGATCAGCACAGCGCCTGATCAGTTCATAAGCAGATGAAAACCAGGGGTCGCGGTGAAGAAGAAAATCGAGGATGACATTAGTGTCGATCAGTATTCGCATATTTAGCCTCCCGATATGACGCAAGTTCTGTCTGCTCATCAAAACCTTCCGGAGCTTTCCGGATGAAAGTGCACAGATGATCAAATGAAGATGTGGAGCATTTATTGGCTTTTATGGATCCGAAATAGGATCGCCAGCTGATGTAGCCTTCGTCCTGGCCTACATGAAGATAGGCTTTGTGGAATCCTAAGGCAGACATAAC
Source organism: uncultured Eubacteriales bacterium (assembly GCA_900316145.1). GTDB lineage: Bacteria > Bacillota > Clostridia > Lachnospirales > Bianqueaceae > RUG159. Next base: position 15,132 of record ONBQ01000142.1, on the reverse strand, counting down.
AGAGGGCATAACATAGCAAGGAAGCCCGCCTTCCGATTCAACGGCAGCCGCTATGGAATGTTTTTGTTCTATCGTTAAAGTAAAAAGCTCTTCGACCTGGATATCCTGATCTTCACGCAGCTCCATAAAATGCTCCAAGGCGCGCGCGTCTTTTTCGGTACGCGCCAGGATGAAAGAGGGCGTTTCCTCTAATGACTGGACATAGTACACATGCCAGTCTGTTGCTTCCAGAGATAATGGCAGATAGTAAGGAGCAATACGTTTGTTACGAGCGATATCTTCCAGCATGGTCGAGATCAGGTCTGTCAAAGTTGTATTCTCAGCCTGGATAACTTTCATTGCCTCTTGTTTAACGGCAGCACCTACCTGAGCAGAGATCAGGACTTTAGAACGGTCAGACACAAAAAAGCCCCCTTTATATATGATGATATATATGTATAAATATATTATCATATATAAAGGGGGCTGTCAATGTTTACGCCAGTCCTTTTCGGCAGGGTTTTCCTTCATCCCTGCGCCATTTGAAGTACAGTTCTTCCGTGGCCAGTGCCATTTTGGTGACGGAGAAGTCCGGGTTTTCTTCCCGCAGCTTTTCCTGCTGTTTACGGTCTTTCGCGTAAGGGTAGATATACCAGGTGTCTTCCAAGGTATTCAGGTCGACACAGTCTCCGCTCTTGCCCAGATAATCATACTCGATATGGCAGGAATAAAGGGAGGGGACCGGTTTGATCATCTCGAACGGGTCGCCATCGACATCCTTGCCGCGGACGGTGAAACCGTTCATGTCATGGACGAGGGTGCCGTTTCCGAGGCCGATGTAGCGCTTTGCGTTAGGCAGGCTGTCCACCCAGACGGGCAGCTCGCCGGAAGAATAGGTGCCGGCTTCGACTTCGGCGCGGACATTCGCCCGTTCCCACTCATACCAATCCGGAATGTGGGAGAATTCGGTCATGCCCTGATCCGCGATCAGTTCGCCCAGCTCGGACATGGTCCAGGACTTGCCGCAAGCTTTGCAGAACAAGCGGGTGCCTTGGGACGCCATGCGGAATTCGGTCTTGCAGGAAGGGCACTGGTATAAGACCTTGTGCAGGCCTTCTGCCCGGCCTTTATACCTGGTGCGGATGCCGCGTTCCTTTTGCCAGGCCCAGTCATCATACTGGTAGGCTTCTACGATGCGGTCATTGATCTCATCCACGGAGAGAGCCTTCAGATCTTCTGGCGTAAAGAGAAGCTTCAGCTCTGTCTCTGTGGGACGGATGCCACGTTTGTGCAGGTTCCAGAAGGGAGAATCCACATGATGGCCGTGACAGATGAAGGTATAGACCGGCACCTTAAACATGCGGCACATCTTGCCCAGGGATTCCGGCAGCACGGCAGTGGTGCCGCACAGGGAGTAACGGGCTTCCGCGTAAATGACAGCGGCGTCTCCGTTTTTCAGGACCTGCTGCAGCTGACGCAGGAGTAGCACATCGTTGGTGAACTTGCGCTTGCAGATGCATCCAACGTTGCGCAGCAGCTTTTCCCGGCCGATGAAGCCGTCGATGGCGACGACATAATTGGCCCGCTTGGGATAAATGGCCGTGGTGAGAACTTTAAAATCCAGAAACGCGTTGTGATTGCAGAGGATGACACAAGGCCCGTCAAGCTTATGTTTGCCGGTGATGCGGGCACGGTGCAGCCAGGCATCCGGCGCGCTCAGCAGATAAGACAAAGGCCGCAGGTACCACTTGGTGCGGACCGGCGGCTGAGCCATGTCAAAACGAGGGAGTGATCTTTGATCCATAATACTTTACCCGGAAAAACCTAAAAGATTGATCAGGAAGATCCAAGACAGGCCGTAATACGTGATGACCGCGATCATATCGTTGATGGTGGTGATCAGGGGACCGGAAGCGACCGCGGGGTCTACACCGATCTTCTTGAATCCCATGGGGATCAAGGAGCCTAAACTGGAAGAAATGATCATGGTGACAAGAAGGGAAAAGCCGATGCAGGCGGAGGTGGCAAAACCCATCATGACCGGCTTGCCCTTGGCGATGGTGATATAGAAACCGACCAAAAGACAGGCAACGATGCCAAGCAGGAAACCGTTGGTCATGCCAACGCGCATTTCCTTGATGACGTGATGGAACTTCTGCTTAGCGGTCAGCTCGGTATCAGAGATGACACGGATGGTGACAGCCAGCGTCTGGGTGCCGGTATTACCGGCCATATCCAGAACCATGGACTGGAACAGAACGACCAGCGGCAGCTGCGCGACGACGTGCTCGAACACGCCAACGACGGAGGAGACCACCAGGCCAAGACAGAGAAGCAGGACCAGCCAGGGCAGACGCTTGCGGACGGAATTCTTGAGCGGTTCGTTCAGATCTTCCTCCGCGGTCAAACCAGCCAGCTTAGCGTAGTCTTCACCCAACTCTTCATCAACGACATCGACCAGTTCGTTCGCGGTGATGACGCCCAGAATCTTCTTTTCATCATCCAGGACAGGAATGGAGTCCTCGGAATAATCACGCAGTTCTTCGATACATTCGGCGATCTGCTCGGTAGCATAAACATACGGGTAGGAGGTCATGATCAGGTCTTCCAGGTTAGAACCCTGGCGGGCCACGATGAGATCTTTCAGATCGATGGCGCCGTAGAAGGCTTCCTGATCATCCACGACATAGAGGGTGGAAATGTTGTCATTTTCCGCCGCCTGGGCGACCAGCTCGCGCATGGCCTGCTTGATGGACAGTCCGGTATGGATCACGATGAAGTTGGTAGACATGCGGGAACCGATCTCATCCTCATCATAGGACTGGATCATCGCGATGTCTTCCATGGAGGACTTATCGATGCGGCGGGTCAGCTGTGCCCGCTTTTCCTCATCAAGCTCTTCCAGGATATCGACCGCTTCGTCCGCGTCCATCGTTTCCAGAATGTCCGCCGCGATCTCCACATCCAGCTCGTCGATGTACTGAGCAACTTCATCATAGTAGGTGAACAGTTCGGAGACACGTTCCAACCCTAAGATGCGGTAAGCTTTCAGTCGATCCTCCTTGGTGAGCGTCTGCAATACGGTAGCGATATCGTTGTCATGATAGTCATCTAAACGTTCTCGAATGACCTCTGGACTTTCGTCACTTTGTATGATCGATATCAGCTCTTCTTCATAATCGGGACGTTCCATCAGGATTTTCTCTTCATCAGGCATCGGGAAATCCTCCTTCCTGTTAAGGTTTACTTATTATAGCATATTTCACAAAAGAAAGTAACCCCGCAGGCCAAAATCTTTTCTTGAAGAAGCTGTGTTTTCTTTGTATAATGGACCCATAAACTGAGACAAAGGAGTTCCCTATGAATACCTTCAAAAAAGCGGTGGCCGCCGGCATGATGATCGGCATCGGCGCGACCATTTTCCTGGCTACGGAAAGCAAAGTAGCCGGAGCCTTTTTCTTCTCTGTAGGCCTGTTTCTGATCTGCTCTTTCGGCATGAATCTTTTTACCGGCAAGATCGGCTATGTGATCAGCAATAAAAACGACCCCAACTGCCTGGTGATCTGGGCCGGCAACCTGGTGGGTTCCCTGATCACGGCCGGCCTGGTGCGCATTGCCAAACCCCAGTATGCGGAAAAAGCCCTGCAAATGGCGGATGCCAAGATGGCCATGTCCATTCCGGCCGTCTGCATCACGGCGCTTTTCTGCGGTATGCTCATGTACGCGGCGGTCGAGAATTTCCGTCGTCACCCGCATGAAGTCAGCGGCATCTTTGGCGTAGCTATGTGCGTCACCGCCTTCATCCTGTGCGGCTTCGAACACAGCATCGCGGATATGTCCTATCTCATCTTCGCCTGCCCCAATGTGGCGGCTGTACCGAAGTATCTGCTGTTCCTGGTGCTGGTCAGTATTTTCAACGGAGTTGGCGCCCTGCTGCTTCGGTGGCTGACGGAAAGTAAAGAAGCGAAATGATTTTCCATCCATGATCTCACAGAAAAAGCCTCCTTGCGGAGGCTTTTTTATGATCTGCGATGGGAGATGTTATCTGGCTGCGCGGTAGATGGTTTCCATGTCCTCTTCATGCAGCTTGCGGATGGAGCCTAAGTTATTGCCGGTGGAGAGGGCGCATTTGTGGGCCAGGACCTTGTATTCTTCTTCGGTGGGATCGACACCCAGCTCACGAAGGGAAGTGGGCATGTGGATGGAGCGGAAGAAGTTTTCCATGGCTTCGATGCCGCGAAGGACGACTTCATCCTCCGTGCCTTCTGCAGAGACGCCCAGCACACGGGTGGCCAGCTTGTAGAAGCGGCCTTGCTTGTCGTTGGAGCGTACGTAGCGGGCCCAGGTGCCCCATACGGCCGCCAGACCGGCGCCGTGAGCGACATCGTACAGGCCGCCCAGTTCATGCTCCAGACGGTGGCAAGCCCAGTCGCCGCCATCGGTGCCGCAGCCGGTCAGACCATTGTGGGAGAGGCTGCTGGCCCACATCACTTCGGCGCGGGCCTCGTAATTGGAAGGATCCTCCAGCAGGATCTTCGCGTTCTGCATGACGGTGCGCAGCAGGCCTTCCGCCAGGGCATCGGTCAGTTCCATGTGGCCGCCGGAGGAGAGGTAGCGCTCTAAGGTGTGCATCATGATGTCGGTGGCGCCGCTCATGGTCTGATATTCCGGCAGGGTCATGGTGAGGTTCGGATCCATGATAGCGAACTTGGCCCGGCAGGCTTCGTTATTGCAGCCGCGCTTGATGCCACCTTCATCCTTGGTGATGACGGAAGAATTGCTCATTTCGCTGCCGGCCGCGGCAATGGTGAGGATGACGCCGACCGGCAGGCAGGCTGCGGGTTTGCGTTTGAAATCATAGAAATCCCAGACATCGCCCTCGTTGGCCAGGCCATAGCCGATGGCTTTCAGGGAATCGACCACGGAGCCGCCGCCAACGGCGATCAGGAAGTCAACGTTTTCCTTGCGGGCCAGCTCAATGCCTTCATAGACCTTGGACAGGCGCGGGTTCGGTACGACGCCGCCAAGTTCAACATGACCGATCCCTTCCGCGTCCAGAGCCTGGCGAACCTGCTCCATGAGGCCGTTCTTCTGGACACGCTCGCTGCCATAGTGCAGCAGGACCTTGGTCGCGCCGAATTCCTTGGCCAGCTTGCCGACCTGCCCGATGGTATCCTGACCGAAAACAACGCGGGTAGGCGTGTTGTATATGAAATTTTGAATCATGATTGTTTTTCCTTTCTGCATGGTTTATAATTATTATAGCTATGTCGTTTTTTATTTGCAAGTATCTAAGCGAAAGGAGTTCGTTATGTCTATGCGTACCATGCCTTCCCGCCAGGTCCACCTTGATTTTCACACCTCCGGTGATATCGCCGGTATCGGCAAGAATTTTGATAAGAAGCAGTTCCAGGCCGCTTTAAAGGCCGGCCACATCAATTCCATGACGGTTTTCGGCAAGTGCCATCACGGATATCATTATTTTCCGACCAAGGTCGGCACCCTGCATCCGGGGCTTACGCCAGGGCGTGACTTTTCCGGTGAGATGATGGATGCCTGCCATGAGATCGGCGTATTCGCTCCGTTGTACCTGACCCTGGGCTGGTCGGCGCTGGATGCGATCGAGCATCCGGAGTGGATCGCAAGAGACCGCAAGGGCGCTTATATGGGCGGCAATTTTGACTTCCTGGCCGGTCCGGATGATCCGAAGCCCGAGTGTTCCTGGGTCCATCTGTGCTCGGCAGGCGGGTATCGTCAGTATCTTTACGATATGACAAAAGAGGCTTGTGAGCGTTATGAGCGTCTGGACGGCATCTTCTTTGACATCGTCTTTGTCTATGATGTCTGCTATTGTGATTCCTGCGTCAAGGGCATGAAGGAAATGGGCCTTGACCCGGCTAAGGAGTCTGACGCCAAAAAGTATTATCAGATCCAGAAGAAGGTCACGATCGATGGCCTGAATGCCATCATCAAGAGCTACCATCCGGATGCCACCATCTTCTACAATTCCGGCGGCGCGGAAATGGATAAGCCGCAGTGGCACTATGCCAACACCCATTTTGAGATGGAAGACCTGCCCACCGTATGGGGCGGTTACGATAAAATGCCCATCCGGGCCCGCTATTTCAGCGGCCTGGGCAAGGACTACCTGGGCATGACCGGTAAGTTCCACCGCGCGTGGGGCGAGTTCGGCGGCTATAAAACGCCGGAAGCGCTCAAGTATGAGGTGGCCTCTCTTATGTCCAACGGAGCCAGAGTCAGCATCGGTGATCAGCTGCATCCGGACGGACACATGGATATGGAGACCTACAAGAATATAGGTCAGGCCTATGCCTATGGCGAGCAGATCGAAGAGTATTGCTTCGGAACCACGGAGACCGCGCGTCTGGGCGTTCTGGTCAGCGAAGACAAGGTCGTCAATATGCTTCTTCCGAAGCTTCTTCTGGACAGCCATCTGGATTTTGATGTGGTTCATGCGCCGAATGAGCTGGAAAAATTCGACACTGTGCTCCTTCCCGACGGCCTGCGGCTGAATGAGGCTTGGGGCCAGGCGTTTGACAACTATGCCCAACAGGGCGGCAAGGTCATCCTGCTCGGTGGAAGCGGCTTAAAAGAGGACAAGGACGAATTTGCCTTCAACACCGGCTTTACCTATGAAGGCCGTTCCGAATATGACAAGGATTTCATCCAGGTCGATATCGAAAACGTTCCTACTTCTCCCATCCTGTGCTATTCCAGCGCCCACAAGGTAAGCGGCGGGCAGAAGCTCTCCTGCGTACGCAATCCTTATTTCAGCCGTACCTACGGACATTACTGCTCTCATTACAACACGCCATATAGCGAGGAAGAGGTCGCATATCCGGCCGCGGCCTTAAGCGGCCAGGTGCTTTACATCGCGCATGAGATGGCCCATCTGTATGGTGAATATGGCAATGTCTATCATCGCCGTTACTTCCAGTGGCTGGTAAGACAAGTCTATACCAGACCCGCGGCAGAGGCAGATCTGCCGGCGCAAGGCCGTTTGCATATGGTGAAAAAGGATGATCAGTACATCCTGCACCTGCTGTATGGATCCCCGATCCGCCGCGGCGGTGTGGATGTTATGGAAGATTTCCCGACCATCCGTGACATTCCGGTCACCATCCGTGTACCCGAGAAGATCCAGAAAGTATGCCAGATCCCGCAGAATGTGGAGATCCCCTTTGAACAGGGCGAGGGTGAGATCTGCTTTAAAGTTCCGGAACTGACGATCCATCAGATGGTAGTGATTAGCTGAATGGTCCACTGAAAAACCGACGAAAGAAACCCAGGAATCTTTTCCTTATGAACATGAAAGGAGCTTCATCAAATGAGTATTCCAAGAGTAGAAGTCAGAAACGGTCAGAAGATCCTTATGGTCGATGATAAACCCTTCGTATTGTTGTCCGGTGAGCTGCATAATTCCAGTTCTTCCACGACAAAATACATGGAGCCCATCTGGGACAACATGCAGAGCGTGCATCTGAACAGCCTGTTGTTCCCGGTCACCTGGCAGCAGGTCGAGCCGGTGGAAGGGGAGTATCATTTTGAACTGGTCGATGGCCTGATCGAGCAGGCTAAAGCCCATGACATGAAATTCGGCATCCTTTGGTTCGGCAGCTGGAAGAACGCCAACTGCTCCTACGCGCCGGACTGGGTGAAGACAGATATGGAACGTTTCCCGCGCGCGGAAGTCAAAAAAGGACGTCACTTCCATAACATCAAATTCCACAGCTTCCGTATGCCATACACTACGCTTTCAGCCTTCTGCGAGGAGACGACCCGGTGCGATGCCCGCGCCTTTGCCGCGCTGTGCAAGCATCTGAAGGAATATGATACCGACCATACCGTCATCCTGATCCAGGTCGAGAATGAGACCGGCCTGTTAGGCGCGGCTCGTGACAACAGCGATATCGCGGATCAGAAATTTGCCGAAAAGGTACCGCAGGAGCTGATCGACGGTATGCTGGCCCGTAAAGAAGGCCTGGTAGAGGACATCCGCGAAGCGCTGGACAAGTGCCAGGAAGGAACCTGGAAGGAAGTCTTTGGCAAGGCGGCGGAAGAAGTCTTCATGGCTTACTACACGGCGAAACATATCGAAGCCGTGGCGGCCGCGGGCAAGGCGGAGTACCCGATCCCGATGTACGCCAACTGCTGGCTGGTCCAGGGCGGACAGCCGGGTGATTACCCGAGCGGCGGCCCCGTATACCGTGTCATGGAAGTCTATCAGACGGTTGCCCAGTCTCTTGACTGGCTGGCACCGGACATCTATATTCCGGAATTTGTCGATACCTGCAACAAGTACACCAAGCAGGGCAACCCGTTGTTTATTCCGGAGATCGCGCTGCACAGCGGTGCCACCGCCCGCCTCATCTATGCTATCGGCCATCATCATGCCATGTGCTTCGCTCCGTTCGGTATCGATGATATCGGCCAGCAGATGGACGCTTCGCTGGGAGCGGCTGTCGGCATGGATACCTCGGATGATAACATCAAGCGCGTCCTGAAGAAGGAGACCTATGCCCGTGCCAATGAACTGGTCGGAGGCCTTCTGCCCATCCTGACCGAGAAATACGGAACAGAGGACTTGCAGGCGGTCATTCAGGAGAATCCAAAAGAGTGGACCATGACCTTTGGCGACACGGAGATCAGTGCGTTCTTTGACATGCCAGGTCTGAATGTCGGAAGCGGCGCCTGCCTGGTCTGCCGTACCGCGCCGAACGAGTATTACATGCTGGGCTACGGCGTCATGCCGCGATTCAATTCGCTGGATGAGGAGAAACCGTTCATCGAGTATCTGTCCATCGAAGAGGGCGAATTCGTAGACGGCGAGTGGCAGCTGAACCGCCTTCTGAACGGTGATGAAGAGCACATCCGCATCAACGAGCCCACCATTTTAAAGATCCGCACCCATTTATTCAATTAAGGAGAAGTATCATAAATGAAAGACGAAACCAAAGTACTGCATGCCGGTTATACCCCTAAAAACACGGAGCCCCGCGTGGTCCCGATCGTGCAGAGCACGACCTATGTATTTGATAACACCGAAGAAGTAGCGGCCGTTTTTGATGACCCGACCAAAGCTCTCATCTATTCCCGCTTTGCCAACCCCACTGTTATGGCGGTCGAGGAGAAGATCGCGGCCTTAGAGGGCGGCGTAGGCGCCATGTGCACCACCTCCGGTCAGGCAGCCAACCTGCTGGCGATCCTCAACATTGCCCAGGCCGGTGATTCCATCATCAGCACCGCGGAGATCTACGGCGGCACCATCAACCTGTTCTCCTTCACCCTGAAGAAGCTCGGCATCGAGTGCATCTTCGTGGACAAGAAGAGCTCCGATGAAGAGATCGCGGCGGCCTTCAAGCCCAACACCAAGGCGGTATTCGGTGAGACCATCGCCAACCCGGCGCTTACAGTCTTTGATATCGAGCGGTTCGCGAAACTGGCCCATGATCATGGCGTACCCCTGATCATCGACAACACCTTCGCTACGCCTATTTTCTGCAAACCCATCGAGTGGGGCGCGGATATCGTGACCCATTCCACCACCAAGTATATGGACGGTCATGCAGTCCAGGTCGGCGGCGTTATCATCGATTCCGGCAAGTTCGACTGGTCCAACGGCAACTTCCCGGAGCTGGTCGAGCCGGATGAATCTTATCATGGCATCTCCTATGTGGAGACCTATGGAAAGATGGCCTATATCATCAAGGCCCGCATGCAGCTGATGCGTGATTTCGGCGTGTACCCGGCGGCGCATTCCGCTTTCCTGCTGAACTTGGGGTTGGAAACACTGGCGGTGCGCATGCCTCGCTATTGCGAGAACGCGATGACCGTCGCGAAGTATCTGGAAGAGAATGAAAAGGTCGAGAGCGTCCGCTATCCGGGTCTGCCCGGCAATGAGGACTATGAGCTGTGCCAGAAGTATCTGGGCGGCCACGCCAGCGGCGTCATCTCCTTCGTCATCAAGGGCGGAAAAGCCGCAGCCATGCGCTTCATGAACTCCCTGAAGCTAGCTTCCAATGAAGTCCATGTGGCGGATATCCGCACCTGTGTCCTGCATCCGGCCTCCGAGACCCATCGTCAGCTTACGGATGAGCAGCTGGTCGCCGCGGGCATCGATGCCGGTATGGTACGATTCTCTGTCGGCCTTGAAAACATCGAGGATATCCTCGACGATCTGAAACAGGCTTTTGAAAATGTCTAATTATGTGATCGGTATGGATTACGGCACGCTGTCCGGGCGTGCCGTTCTCGTAGATGCCGCTGATGGCACCATCGTTGCGGAAGCCGCCCTGGACTATCCGCACGGAGTAATGGACCGGACCTTGCCGGATGGGACTCCGCTCCCCGGTTCCTGGGCTTTGCAGGATCCGAGAGACTATCTCGAAGTATTGGAAAAGACCGTGCCCCAGGTGCTTAAGGATTCCGGCGTCGATCCGGAAGATGTCATCGGGCTTGGGCTGGATACGACCTCTGCCACCTTGATTCCGGTGGGGGAGGATGGCCTGCCGCTATCCTTTCACGAGAAGTGGGCCGCGGTGCCCCACGCCTGGTGCAAGCTGTGGAAGCATCACGCGGCGCAAGCCCAGGCGGAACGCTTTACCACCTTGATGGGAGAGGACCTTTTGTCCCACTACGGGGGCCGGGTCTCCTCCGAATGGGTGTATCCCAAGATACTGGAAGTCCGGGAAGAGGCGCCGGAAGTTTATGAAGCAGCAGACCGTTTCCTGGATGCCTGTGACTGGCTTACCGCCTGGCTCACCGGCGAGACCAAGGTCAGTGCCTGCTCAGCCGGTTATAAAGCCTTCTGGCGCAAGGAAGAAGGGTATCCTTCCCGGGAGCGTGTTGCCAACGTCGCCCCGTACCTGGCTGATGTGGCAGAGACCAAGCTGGACGCGCCTGTTCTTGCGCTGGGTCAGCCTGTTGGCTGCCTGACGGAAGAAGCATGCCGTCTGACAGGTCTTACCACCCGTTGCGTCGTAGCGGTCGGCAATGTAGACGCTCACGCCTCTGTCCCCGGCTCCGGCCTGTCCCGCCCGGGAGAACTGCTGGTCATTCTGGGGACATCCGCCTGTTCCATGGTGTGCGCGGAGCAAGAGCACTTCGTGCCCGGCATCTGTGGCAGTGTCATGGATGGTATCCTGCCGGGGCTTTACGGCTATGAAGCCGGACAGCCCAGCGTGGGCGATACCTTCTCCTGGTTCGTGAAGAATTTTGCCGCAGAGGAAGGGTTCCGGGGCCTGGATGAGAAAGCGAAAGCCCTGAAGATCGGGGAAAGCGGCCTGATCGCCCTGGATTGGTGGAACGGCAACCGCTCCATCTTAAACAACGCGGACCTGTCCGGCGTGATCTTCGGCCTTACGCTTCAGACCCGTCCGGAGGAGATATACCGGGCTTTGATCGAGTCCTGCGCATTTGGCTTCCGCACCATCATCGAGAATTTCGAGTCTCATGGCGTGCCGGTGGAGCAGGTCTATGCCTGCGGCGGGATCTCGCTCAAGAATCCCTTCCTGGTGCAGCTCTATGCGGATGTCATAGGGCGTTCTATCCGGGTCAGCCCGGTTCTGCAAAGCCCGGCCCTGGGCAGCGCCATGACAGCCGCCGCGGCCGCGGGGTGCTATCCCTCCTTGCAGGAGGCGATCCGCGCCATGGCAAGGACCGACTATATTACCTATGAACCTGATATGGACGCCCATGTAGCATATGACCATCTGTTCTTGATATACCGGAAACTGCATGACACCTTGGGACGGGACTTGTCTGTTCTGATGCAGGAATTGAAAAAAGGAGGACAGCTTATATGATGGAATGGTTTGAACGGAAAGATAAGCTGGTATGCTTTTTCGGAGATGAAGAGAAAGCCACGCAGGACCCGCAGATCCTGCATTTAAACCGGCTGGATCCCAGGTCCAACCTGATTCCGGCGCAGAAAAGAGATGTTTTCTATCGGAATAAAGAAGAATCCGAATTTCTGCAGAGCCTGAACGGAACCTACTCCTTCTCCTATCAGCCGGATGACGTGCTTCAGGACTTCTTTGAGCCTGATTATGATGATTCCGGCTGGGATCAGATCGAAGTGCCTTCCATGTGGCAGTATAAAGGATATGGAAAGCCGGCCTATACCAACACCGAATACCCGATCCCCTTTGACCCGCCCTTCATCACCTGCGACAACCCGGTGGGCTACTACCGGTATCGTTTCCAGGTAGAACACAAGACCTTTCGCAGCGTGCTGCATTTCGGTGGTGTGGACAACGCCTTCTTCGTCTGGCTGAACGGTGAATTCGTCGGTATGGCCAAGGGCAGCCGCATCCCGGCGGAATTCGATGTCTCTTCCAAGCTTTTGGAGGGAGAAAACCTCTTGGCGGTGAAGGTCTTCACCTGGTCGGATGCCACCTACCTTGAAAACCAGGATATGCTCATGCTCAACGGTATTTTCCGGGATGTTTATCTGCTTCACACCCAGGAAGTCAGCCTGTGGGATTTCCGGGTACGCTCTTATCTGACACCCAGGCCTGGCTTTGAGGTCGAAGTGGATCTGCATTATGAAGGACAGGGCGGTTACACCGTGGCCATCACGCTGGACGGCCAGACGGTAGAACGATCCGCCGAAGAGATCCTGACCCAGTCCTTCGAGCCAGAGAACGCGAAGCTGTGGAACGCGGAGGAGCCGAACCTCTATGACCTCTACATCGAGTTGAAAAAGGATGGAAAGGTCTATGAGACCTACAGCAAGCGCGTAGGTATATTGCGTTCGGAAGTGGTCGGAAACCGGTTCCTGGTCAACGGCACGCCCATCGTCATCAAGGGTATGAACCGCCATGAGTACAACTGCCGCACCGGCCGCACCATCACCGTGGAGCAGATCGAGCAGGAGCTGAAGATGATCAAAGAGGCCAATCTGAACGCCATCCGCTGCTCACACTATACCAACCACCCCGCATTCTATGAGATCGCTTCCGAGATCGGCCTGTTCGTCATGGACGAGGCGGACCTGGAGACCCATGGCGCGGCCGTCACAGGGGATCAGGGCTATCTTTCGAAGGATGAGTACTGGCTGCCGGCCTACATAGACCGCGTAGACAGAATGCTCAAGACCAACAAGAACGAAGCCTGCATCTTCATGTGGTCCATCGGCAACGAAGCCGGCCAGGGCAGCAATCTGGAAAAATGCGCCGAGTACATCCGCGCCTATGATCCCACCAAGGAGATCAACCAGGCACAGGATGACATGGACACGCCTAAGTATACGAACTTCCGTAAAGAAGGCTATATGCCGATGAAGCGCCTGACCCGCTTCGATAAGGACGGCCTTCCTGTCATGTTGGTGGAGTTTGCCCACTGCATGGGCAATGGCCCCGGATATCTGAAGCAGTACTGGGAGTACATCTTCACCCATGAGCAATACTGCGGCGGATTCGTCTGGGAGTTCAAGAGCCACGGCTTTGAAAAAGACGGGGACTATCTGTATGGCGGAGATTTTGACGATGAATACCATTGGTCCAACTTCTCCGTGGATGGCATCCTGACCTCCAACGGCACTCCGAAACCCGCCTGGAAAGAGCTTTCGGAAGCGGTAGGCCCGGTCCTGATCCTGAAAGAAGACCCGCTTACCATCTACAACACCAAGGACTTCACGAGCCTGGAAGGCCTCACATTACGCTGGACGATCCAGAAAGACTATGAGGTCGTGGAGCAGGGCGAGATGCCCGTGCCGGCTCTCTTGCCGCATGAAAAGGGCCCCCTCAATATTCCTTACACGACGAAACTCACCGGCAAGCAAGCCTATTATCTGAACCTGTATATCCTGGACGGGGAAAGAGAAATCGAATCCCGCCAGATCGTTCTGCGAAAGGCCTCCCTCCATGAAGAGAAGTTCGTTAAGAAGACCTATGACCTGGAGCCTGATGGCCGCACGCTGACCGTCTCCGCGGATGGAAATACGATCACCTTCTTTGACGGCATGCTGTGCGGAATGAAGATAGGTGATAAGGTCCTGCTCGATCAGCCCATGCGGCTCAACTTCTTTCGCGCGCAGACGGATAATGATGGCATCGTGGGCCTGGAACGTTTCTCCTGGATGAGCCGTTGCGCCGGGGAGTGGAAGCTGGCCATGCTGGATCGTTTCCACTTCCGCATGCAGGATACGGTGGTCGAAAAGAAAGAAGACCACCTGCTGGTCAGTGTGCGGGGACGCGCGCTGCCGGTGGCGCTGCATATCGGATATGATGTGGAGATCAACTATCGCATCTATGACGGGCCTGTCATCCAGGTCGAGATCAACGAGACTCCCTATGGTGCCATGCCAAAACGGTTGCCCCGCCTTGGCGTCACGTTCACCCTCCCGGAGGAATATTCCCAGGCTGAGTGGTTTGGACGCGGCCCGAACCTGAGCTACCCGGACTTCAAGCTGTCCGCTCCGATGGGACTGTATCGGGATACGGTAGAACACATGAATTTCCCGTTTGACGTGCCCCAGGAGACCGGCAACCATGAGGACACCGTTTTTGTCCGCGTCGGAAGCGAGGGGCAAGGCCTGGTCATCACTGCGTGTGAAGATGAGGAACAGACAGGACGGGAAGGCTTTGCCTTCAGCCTGCATGATTTCAAGCAGGAAGACCTGCAGGAAGCCCGTCATCCGAGCGAGCTGCCAAGGACAAAGGAAAAGTATCTGCATGTGGACTACCGCCAGCGAGGCCTTGGCAGCGCATCCTGCGGCCCGGATCCGGAACCGGAATTCGAACTGGAACCGCATGCTTTCCGCTTCAGCTTCTGCATCAGTCCCGACATGAGCGCGGAACAGGCCGCCAAGCTGGCCCGGACCCGCTTCCTGTCTCACTCGGAAGCCTTGTCAGGCACCTATGAATATGTTCCGCTGGCTGAGCAGCAAAAAGAAAACTTTGACTGCAAGTAAAAAAGAGTATTTATTCATCGATGGGTGAATATATCTTCCTTATATGCAAACTGAAAGACAGAAGATGCGTTCATACCCCACGGCAAGCGTAAAAAAATGTGTGTCTGTGGGGTAGAGGACCCTGATCAGACCCAAAAGACAGGTTTCTACGCCATGAAACAGAGTGATTCTGAAGTCTGAAAGACAAAAATCAGTCAGATTTTGGATGCATACGTATG
>ONBQ01000166.1 GCA_900316145.1 uncultured Eubacteriales bacterium | reverse complement strand
GCAGCAAATGTTCATTTTCCTTGACTCTATGTCAAGGAAAACCGTCCCAAATGCTGTTTTTCCTTGACGCCAGCACGTAAGATCGTGTTTAAAATTTGAGGCTATGAACCCAAAATGGTTCACAGCCTCTTTTTGCATGGAATTCAGATTTAATCAAATTTTAATTGCCCCTTATGGTAAATTATGGTATTCTATAGATTGAGAAAATGAACATGAGGGGAGTAGAACGTGAAAGATCGTTTAAAACGTTTCATACCAGGGTTTGCTGTTGTACCGTTGATCACGATCTTGGTTTTCAATATGTTCGTATACTACGGGTCGCGGCTGCTTACGCTGCACAGAAAGCACCACGACTTGGAGATTCCGCTGGATCAGAAGATCCCGTTCGTTCCGGCCGCTATCATACCGTATGTCATGGCCTACGCCCAGTGGGCGCTTGGCTATATCGTCATTGCCAGGGACAGCAAGGAGACTTGTGATGAAGTCTTAAGCGCGGAGCTGGTCGCAAAGGCCATCACGTTTGCCATTTTCATGGCGTTTCCAACGACCATGACACGGCCCAAAGTAAAGGGCAACAGCCTGGTCGAGCGGCTCATCAAGGCCATCTATGTCGTGGATATGCCCAGACAGCTGTTTCCTTCGCTGCACTGCCTGGAAAGCTATCTGGTGGTGCGTGGCATCTCCCGCATGAAGAAGAAACCGCCTAAGGCTTATACCGCGGCAATGGAGGCGCTGACGGGGGCCATCGTGGCTTCAACTGTGCTGGTCAAGCAGCATACGGTGGTCGATATCGTTGGAGGCATTGCGCTGGCAGAGCTCGGGCTTCGATGCTCCAGAAAGTGGAACACAGGACGTATTTTTGACAGGATCCGGAGGGTTTGCAGTAAAAAGACAGCAAGACGGGGATAATTCAGTATGGAGATAAAGAGAAAGAGACTCTGGACCACAGTGGCTATGCTGCTGGCGGTCGTGACCGTCTTTACGGTCATCAAGGGCAGCGGCATGACGTTTGAGGAGTTTCGTGCCGAACTGGCCGCGGCATCGAATGGCTGGCTTATCCTGGCCTTCTGCTGCATGCTGGGCTTCATCATTTTTGAAGGCGAAGCGGTCATCGCCATCGTCCGAAGTTGCGGTTATAATTGCGGACATCACCATGCGGTCCTTTACAGCGCGGCGGATATCTATTTCTCCGCGATCACGCCATCAGCTACCGGTGGGCAGCCGGCCTGCGCGTATTTTATGATCAAGGACGGGGTGCCGGGAGCGGTCGCTACAGCCGCGCTGCTGGTCAATCTCATCTGTTACAATCTGGCGATCATGACACTGGGGGGCCTGGCCATCCTGGTCCGTCCACAGGTCTTTCTGAATTTTAACCCTATCTGTAAAGTCCTGATCGCAGGAGGGTTTGCGGTGGACATCGGGCTTACGGTCCTGTTCTATCTCCTGTTGCACAAGAGGGACCTGATCTTCCGGATCGGCATGTGGTTCGTAAAGCTGTTCCATAAGATCCACATTATCAGGGAGCCGGACAAGGTCAAGCAAAAGCTGCTCCACACCATGGCGGAGTACAAACGAAGCGTGGACATTATGTCCGGCCATCGGAAGATGTGGTTCCAGGCATACATTTATAACCTGCTGCAGAGGGTCTCACAGGTTCTGGTCACAGGCTGCGCCTACCGCGCACTAGGCGGTAAGGGCGGCACCTGGAAGCTGCTCGTATCGCAATGCTTTGCCGTGATCGGGTCCAACAGCGTGCCGGTCCCGGGAGCCATGGGCGTTGCGGATTATCTGATGCTGGACGGCTATCTGAATCTGATGGACCGTGATCATGCCTTCCAGGTCCAACTGTTGAGCCGCGGCATTTCATTCTACACCTGTATCATTCTTTGCGGGGTCATCATGGGCTTAGGGTTGTATCTAAATCGTCGAAAGAAGAGGAAAACAATATAATGATCGGAATCTATGATTATACTGTCTGGCTGACCTACGGGTCGCTCCTTTCCGCCATGCTGGGCATCCTGGTATGTCTGCATGGTGTAGGCCATCCGTTTATAGGCATATTCTTTCTTATGATCTGCGGCCTGTGTGACGCGTTTGACGGCAAGGTAGCCCGTCACAAGAAAGACCGTACCAAGATGGCGCAGGCCTATGGGATCCAGATCGATTCCTTGTCGGACCTGGTCGCTTTTGGCGTACTGCCAGGCTGCATCGGCTTCGCTATGATCCGCGTCAGCCCGCGTTTTCAGGAGGCGCCGGTCCTGCATGGGAACGGGGAAGAGGGTATGATCCTGTATCCGATCCTGTTCGGTCTGATCGTCCTGTTCTACGTGCTGGCTGCCTTGATCCGCCTGGCCTACTTCAACGTTACGGAGGAAGAGAGAGCCGATAAGGAAGGCGGCGTGCGCAAGATCTACACAGGTCTGCCGGTCACCTCGGCTTCCTTGATCTTCCCGACGGTGCTTTTGATCCAGTTCGCGACGGATCGGGACACCACGATCCTGTATTTTGTTGCCCTTCTGGTCACAGGCTTTCTGTTCATCTCCAAGATCCACATCCGCAAGCCAGCCCTTCGCGGGATCCTGACCATGATCGCGATCGGGGTGGTGGAATTCGGTCTGTTGCTGTTCCTGTGGCTGTACTTCAGGGGACGTTAGTACTATGTCAATTCTTGCTTTTCTTTATCATACCGTGCCGGGCCGGCTTTTATTAAAGCCTTTAACAGCCCGGCCTTTATCAAAGATAGCCGGCGCCTATCTGGACCGGGAAGCCTCCAAGTGGCTCATCCGTCCCTTCGTGAAGAAGGCCGGCATCGACCTGAATGAATATGAAAGCGCGGATTTTCATTCCTTCAATGATTGCTTCTCCCGGAAGATCAAAGAAGGCTTCCGCCCGGTCGATCCGGATCCGGCCCATTTTATCGCGCCGTGTGACGGGTTCTTAAGCATCTGGCCTATCACGGACGGGCTGGTGGTGCCCATCAAGCAAAGCCAGTACTCCATTTCCCGCCTGCTTCGGGATGAGGCCCTGGCCAAACAGTATGATGGCGGGCTTTGCCTGGTCTTCCGCCTTTGCGTGGAGCATTATCACCGCTATATCTACGCGCAGTCCGGCCGCAAGTCGGAAAACCGCTTCATCCCGGGCGTGTTGCACACCGTGCGTCCGGTCGCGCTGGAAAGCAGGCCGGTCTTTACGGAAAACTGCCGGGAATACTGCGTGATCCAGACCGAAAATTTCGGCCCAGTCGTGCAGATGGAAGTAGGCGCGATGCTGGTCGGCAAGATCGCCAATCATGACCCGGAGGAAAAGCAGGTCCTGCGCGGGGAAGAGAAGGGCATGTTCCTGTACGGCGGCTCGACCATCGTCGTGCTGGTGCAAAAAGGTGTCCTCGCGCCGGAAAAGAAGTTTCTTACAGCATCTTTGGAAGGAAAAGAACTTCCTGTGAAACAGGGAGAGAAGATAGGAGGTCAAGTATGAGCAAGAAATATGTGGTAGCGGTAGATCAGTCCACTTCCGGGACAAAAGCCTCACTGCTGGACCGGAATCTGGAAACCGTCCGCACCGCCCGCAAGCCGCATGAGCAGTTTTATCCGAAGCCCGGCTATGCGGAGCATGACGCGGAGGAGATCTGGCAGAACACCGCGGCCCTGCTTAAAGAAGTGACAGAGGGCATCGATCCGGAAGAGATCGTAGGCTTAGGCATCGCCAACCAGCGTGAGACCACCGTTCTGTGGGACCGTGCCACCGGGAAGCCCGTACATAAAGCCATCGTCTGGCAGGATGTGCGCGCGGGTGAGATCGCGGCCCGCCTGGAGCCCGAAAAAGAGCGGATCACCTATCTGACCGGCCTGGTACCCTCTCCCTATTATTCCGCGGCCAAAGCCGCCCACGTGCTTAAGGAAGATCCGCAGCTGATGGAAAGAGCCAGGAACGGCGAGATCTGCTTCGGCACGGTCGACAGTTACCTTCTGTATCGGCTGACCGGCGGCAAGTCCTTCGCGACGGATCTGACCAATGCCAGCCGCACCCAGCTGCTGGATATCCACGCCTGCCGCTGGAGCGAAGAGCTGGCGAAGGATTTCGACATTCCCTTCTGCTGCCTGCCGGACAAGGTCCTGCCCTGTGATTCGGATTTCGGCGTCGTGGAGACGATCGATACCTTAAAAGGTGTGCATATCACCTCCATGATGGGCGACAGCCACGCGTCTCTGTACGGCCATGGCTGCATCAAGGCGGGCATGGTCAAGACCAGCTACGGCACCGGTTCTTCCATCATGATGAATATCGGCCATGAGCCTGTCCTGTCCAATAACGGCCTGTCGACCTCCATCGGCTACGCGGCGGAGGGCCAGGTGCACTACGTGCTCGAAGGCAATATCACCTGCTCGGCCGATACCCTGGTCTGGGTCCGTGACAGCCTGGAACTGATCCATTCCATGGACGAGCTGGACGCGGCCGGTACGGTCGAAAGCACGGACGGCGTATACCTGGTGCCCGCTTTCTCCGGACTAGGCGCGCCGTGGTTCGATGAAAAAGCCAAGGCCATCATCTACGGTATGAACCGCGGCACCACCAAAGCCCACGTTCTGCGCGCGGCCCTGGCCTCCATCGCCCACCAGAACGCGGATGTTCTGGACGCCATGTCCAAAGATACCGGCGTCCCTGTTACGCACCTGAAGGCGGATGGCGGCGGCAGCGTCAACAAGCTGCTCATGCAGATGCAAAGCGATTATACGCCTTGCGCGGTCGCGGTCAGTGCCGAAAAAGAGCTGACACAGCGCGGCGTGGCCATTATGGCCGGCCAGCGGTTCGGGTTCTTCGAGAGCGAAGCTTTCTCGCCGGTAGCAGCGGTGTATGAGCCCAAGATGGCAGAAGAAGAGCGCCTGAAGGAGCGTGCCGGCTGGGCGGATGCGCTGGCCCGCACCCGCTAAGGTGAGGAGAATAGTATCATGAATGTGCCAAAGGGAGTCAAATACGCGGCATTAGGATTCTTGTTCCAGCTGCTGAATGTCAACCTGAATTTTGGAAGCGTGGTCATCAACATCATCCCGGAATTTGTGGGCTGGATCTTCCTGTTCCTGGCCTGCGGCCTGCTGGCTGATTATTTAAGGCGGTCATCATTTCGGCATCGGGTTCTCATGCGTTTGCGGCCATCTTTGTCCTGACCGGCGTGGTAGGACTGGTAGCAGCTATCGTAACAGCTGTGGTGCTGTTCAAGTTCAGCAACGAGATCCAGAGCAGAGGATAAGAAGATTTTTAAAGGAGTACGCATATGGCAGAACTGAAGAGACGTGGTGACGTGCCGGTCGAACTGACCTGGGACCTGTCGCTGATCTACAAAACGGAAGAAGATATGTACAAGGATGTGGACGCCGTGAAGGCACTGGCGGACCGCATTGAGGGCACCTACAAGGGACACCTGGACACGCCGGAGAACATCAACGCCTGCCTGGACCTGTACCAGGAGATGTACGAGAAGATGACTCTGTGCTGGAACTATTGTGACCTGGCCGTGTCTGTGGATTACTATGATGAACACAACGTGGATCGCAACAACCGGGTCGGCGCGGTCATGACCGCGATCGGCAGCCGCTTAAGCTTCATCAGCAGTGAGCTGATGGAGCAGGAAGAGTCCGTCATCGAGGCGGCCATCGAGGGCACGACCCGCAATAAGGGGTATCTGAAGGACATCCTTCGGGAAAAGCCCTATCACCTGAACGCGGAGACTGAGAAAGCCCTGTCGGCCCTGTCCCGCACGCTGAACGCCCCATCCGATATTTACAACATGGCCAAGCTGGCGGATATGCAGTTCCCGTCCTTCACCGTGGATGGGGAAGAGTATCCGCTGGGCTACTCCCTGTTCGAGGATGACTATGAGTACAATCCGGACGCAAAGGTGCGCCGGGCCGCGTTCAACGCGTTTTCAGACAAGATCCGTCAGTATGCCAATGTTACGGCCGCGGCCTACAATACCCAGGTCACCTCGGAGAAGACACTGGCCACGCTGCGCGGGTATGATTCTGTGTTTGATTACCTGCTGTTTGGTCAGAAGGTGACCAGAGAAATGTATGACCGTCAGATCGACCTCATCACCACGAAGCTGGCGCCGCATATGCGCCGCTATGCCGCGCTCTTAAAGCGCCTGCACAAGCTGGACAAGATGACCTTCGCGGATCTGAAGATCGCGGTGGATCCGGAGTATGATCCGCGCGTGACCATTGAAGAGTCCAAGGAGTATATCAAGAAGGGCCTTGCGATCCTGGGCGATGACTATGTGTCTATGATCGAAGAAGCCTATCGGGACCGCTGGGTAGACTTTGCCAAGAATCAGGGCAAGTCGACCGGTGGCTTCTGCGCGAGCCCCTATGGCAAAGGATCCTTCATCCTGATGAGCTGGAATGATCGCATGGCGGATGTCTTCACCCTGGCGCATGAGCTGGGCCACGCCGGACATTTCCGCAATGCCAACCGGGAGCAGTCCATCCTGGATACCGATGTTTCCACCTATTTCGTGGAAGCGCCGTCTACCTGCAATGAGCTGATCATGGCGCATTACCTGCTCAAGACCAGCGATGACAAACGGTTCCGCCGCTGGGTCCTGTCTTCCATGATCGGCCACACTTACTATCATAACTTCGTCACCCATCTTATGGAAGCGGCCTACCAGCGCGAGGTCTACAAGATCATCGATGAGGGCGGCAGTGTTACGGCTGATACCTTGAGCCGCATCTTCAAAGAGACCCTGCAGAAGTTCTGGGGCGAGGATGTGGAGATCGTGCCCGGCGCGGAGCTGACCTGGATGAGACAGCCGCACTATTACATGGGCCTGTATTCCTACACCTACAGCGCGGGTCTGACCGTCGCGACACAGGTCGCCAAGCGCATCGATGAAGAGGGCATGACCGCCGTAGAGGACTGGAAGAAAGTGCTCAAGGCCGGTAGCACCGGAACGCCCATCGAACTGGCGAAGATGGCAGGCGTGGACATTACCACGGACAAGCCGTTGCTGGATACCATCGCCTATCTGGGTGAGATCATCGATGAGATCATCCGGCTCAGTGATGAATTGGAGTAACTGTTCAGTAACCCGCCCCGCACTTGCGGTGCGGAACGATAACGAATTGGAAAACGAATGATTGTATAATTCTTTTAATTCTGCTATACTGAAATTTAAGATACAGATATCTTGGGCTCAATGCATTGAGCGTTAAGTATGAAAGGATGAGAGAAAACTATGGCGGAACGCAAGCGTCCTAAAGGCAGGAAAAAATACGTAAGCGAAAGCGACAAAGAAGCAAAACGCCGGGATGACCAAGGACTGGGCACCGGCCCGGTCGGCTCTGGCCGGGACAATGACGGCCCGGAGGATGACAAAGGCCTTGCTGATGGCCTTTTGGGTCTTCTGGGTGATGGCACTTTGCCTCCCGGAAGTTCGGGCGGCAGTTCCTCCGGCAGCAGCTCCGGCGGTCTTCTGGGCGGTCTTCTTGGCGGAGGATCTTCGTCAGGAAACTCTTCAAACAGTGGTTCTGGCGGCTTGTTAGGAGGCCTTCTGGGAGGAGGTTCTTCTTCGGGAAGCTCCTCTTCGAACAGCGGCTCTTCGGGCCTGCTTGGCGGACTGTTAGGCGGCGGTGGTTCCGGCGGCGGCCAGTCCTCCGGCCCGTCCATCATCACTCCTGGCGGCGGGTCCTCTTCCGGCGGCTCCTCCGGTGGCGGCGGACTTAAGAAGATCATCATTATCCTGCTGATCCTTATGCTGCTGGGCGGCGGTGGCGGCTTAAGCGGCCTGTTCAACAGCTTCTTCGGCGGTGGGTCTTCCAGCAGTTCCGGCGGGTCCGGCGGACTGGATGTCATTTCCAACATCACCGGCGGCCAGACAGATACGGGCACCACCTGGGAAGAAGAGACCACGGAGCAGGAGGCGGACACCAATGTAGCGTCCGGCGCCCGGTCCAAGTACACCACCATTAAGGGCGGCAAGAAGGACCAGATCACGATCATGATCTACATGTGCGGCACGGACCTGGAGTCCCGCAGCGGCATGGCGACCCGTGACCTGACCGAGATGGCCAAAGCCACCTACAGTGACAATGTCAAGATCGTTGTCTATACCGGCGGATGCCGCAAGTGGCAGACCTCCGGCATCAGCAACACCACCAACCAGATCTATGAGATCTCCAAGTCGTCCAACGGACGGCTGATCCAGGTCGAGTCCGACATGGGCAACAAGAACATGGTGGATCCGGCAACCTTGACCAGCTTCATTCAGTACTGCGCCAAGAACTATCCGGCCAATCGCAACGAGCTGATCCTGTGGGATCACGGCGGCGGATCGGTCTCCGGCTATGGTTATGATGAAAAGAATGCCCGCAGCGGTTCCATGAGCCTGGCCGGCATTAAAGAAGCGTTGTCTGACGCCGGCATGAAGTTTGATTTCATCGGCTTTGACGCCTGCCTTATGGCGACCGTCGAGACCGGCCTCATGCTGGATGACTTCGCGGATTACATGATCGCCTCTGAGGAAACCGAGCCGGGTATCGGCTGGTATTACACCGACTGGCTGACGGCCCTGTCCAGCAATCCGTCCATGCCCACGGTCGACATCGGCAAGAACATCGTCGATGACTTCGTTACCACCTGCAAGTCTCAGTGCCGCGGACAGTCCGCGACCCTGTCTGTCGTGGATCTGGCGGAGCTTTCCTACACCGCGCCGGATACGATCAAGAGCTTCTCCAAGTCCCTGTCCAAGATGATCAAGAACAAGGACTATGCGCAGATCTCTACCGCGCGCAACAGCACCCGAGAGTTCGCGCAGAGCACGCGCATCGACCAGATCGACCTGGTGCATTTCGCGAAGAACCTGGGCACCAAAGAGGGTGAGAAGCTGGCCACAGCCCTGCAGGGAGCGGTCAAGTACAACCGCACCTCGTCGGATATGACCAACTCCTACGGCCTTTCCAGTTATTTCCCGTACCGCTCGGCCACGAACGTGGACTCCGCGGTCAGCACCTATAACGCCATCGGAATGGATTCCAGCTACTCCCAGGCGATCCGTGAGTTCGCGAGCCTGGAAGTCTGCGGACAGGCTTCCTCCGGCGGTTACGGTTCCATGTTCGGCTCCCTGCTGGGCGGCCTGACCGGCGGCGATTCCGGCTTCTCCAGTTCGGACATGGTAGGCGGCCTGCTTAGCGGCTTCCTGGGCGGAGATTACAGCAACATGCTGGGCTTCTCCGGCAAGAACACCGCGTTCCTGCAGGATCGTTCCTTAAGCGATGATGAACTTCAGACTTACATCGAAGCCAACTTCTTCGATGGTAACAACCTGAAGTGGATCGAAGGCGAAGACGGCACCATGATCCTGTCCCTTCCGGAGGATCAGTGGGAACTGGTCGAAGGTCTGGAAATGGGCATGTTCTATGACGATGGAGAAGGCTTCATCGACATGGGCCTGGACAATGTCTTCAACTTTGATGATGATGGCAACCTCCTGGCCGAGACGGACTTCACCTGGGTCGCGGTCAATGGCCAGCCTGTCGCCTATTATCATGATTACACCGTTGGTGAGGACGACAACGCCATCATCAATGGTCACATTCCGGCACTGCTCAACGGTGAGCGGGTCGAACTGCTGACCCAGATCGACGGCGCGACCGGCAAGGGCGAAGTCATCGGCGCCCGTACTGTTTACACAGACGGAGAGACCGAGACCGTTGCCAAGAACATGACTGAGATCGCGGACGGCGATGTGATCGACTTCATCTGCGATTATTACACCTATGATGGTGACTATCAGGATTCCTACTTCATCGGCGACACGCTGGAAGTAAACGGCACCCTGGAGATCACCAATGTCCGCATGGGCAGCGGCGATGTGCGTGTCAGCTATCGCTTCACCGATATCTTCCAGCAGCACTACTGGACACCGTCCGTCGACCTGAAGCAGGACGCTCAGGCTTCGGAAAAGGACATCGAGCAGGAAGAGCCGGAAGCGACCGGTGTCACTGAAGACGGTGAGTACACCTCTCCGGAGGAAGTCGCCGAGTATATCCATACCTTCGGCCAGCTTCCCTCCAACTACATCACCAAAAACGAAGCCCGTGACCTGGGCTGGGACTCTTACGAAGGCAACCTGTGGGACGTCGCCCCGGGCATGAGCATCGGCGGAGACCGCTACGGCAACTATGAAGGCACGCTCCCGGACAACACCCGCTATTATGAGTGTGATGTCAATTATGAGGGAGGATACCGTGGAGAAGAACGTCTGATCTATGGAAAGAACGGCAGCATTTACTACACCGATGACCATTATCAGACCTTTACACAATTGTACTAAGGGGGATCGGCCATGAAAACAGCCAATTTGGACGGGCGCAAGATCTTTACAAAGGAACAGCTGCATGAGGCCTTAGCCCGCAGCCTCAAATTCCCGGAGTATTACGGAGGCAATCTGGACGCTCTGTTCGACATGCTTACCGCCTCCTCCGACCCGATCTCGATCGAGATCACCCACGCGGATGAACTGGCCGATCACTTAGGTGATTACTTCGACAAGTTCACCAAAGTCGTGGTGGACGCGTCTGAGGACAACGCCGGCCTGGAGATGATCTGCATCATGGGTCCGGCCTACTCCCACATCTTGCAGCACTTCTTAAGCCGCAGGGCCAGATAAAAGGCACACAAAAAAGCCGTCTCATTCGTGAGACGGCTTTTATCATGCGCAATCAAAAGCTTACAGCTTCTCGCCGGTCAGCTTCTCATAGCCTTCCAGATAGATGGCAATGGTCTTGTCAACGACATCCTGCGGAAGGGTCCAGTTGTTGTCCGGGTTGGCTTTGAGCCAGTC
>ONBQ01000160.1 GCA_900316145.1 uncultured Eubacteriales bacterium | reverse complement strand
TTCCTTACTTTTTCCATAAAAAGAACTGGCTCATTGGCCAGTTCTTTTATGCGGGACTGCTTTACTTAGTGCGACAGCCCCTTTTTTTGATGCCGCCATTGCGCAAGCGATCCCTCTACGCTATAATAAGATCATAGAAATCGTGCATCAAGAAACGGAGGAATACATCATGAGACATGAACCTTATCGCGCCAGAAAGATCAACGCCAATACCTACGTGATCGACATGGGCGCTGTATGTTATCCTTATCTTCTTTTAGGAGAAGAAAAAGCGCTGGTCATCGATACCGGCATGGGCCAGGCCAACCTGCGTGAATTCTTGGAGACCATCACGGACCTTCCCATGATGGTGGTCAATACCCACGGCCATGGAGACCACACTCTGTGGAATGGCGCCTTTGATGAAGTGTATATGCATCCGAACGCCATCATCGATGCTCACGGCGGAGATATGTCCGGTGAAATGATCCCGGTCCCGAACTTTACACCGATCCCGGTGGAGGAAGGCTATGTGTTCGACCTGGGCGGCCGTCACATCGAAGTGATCGAAACGCCCTGCCACAGCCCGGGAGACCTGATGTTCCTGGATCATGAGAATCGCCTGCTCTTTACCGGTGACAATCTGGAGGTAGGACAGGTCCTGATCTTCTACGGAGATGGTGAGATCGGCGGTACGGTCAAGGGGCATCTGGATGTGCTGCGCAAGATCGAGAAGCGCTATGATGAATATGACATGATCTGCCCGGCCCACAACGGCTCTCCCTTCCACAAGAGCGTGCTGAAGGACTTTATCGAGAATGATGAACGGGTGCTGTCCGGCATCGAAGGTACGGCGGAACTCAAATCCTCTTCTTTCCCGATCGATATGTTCCTGCCGGATCCGGAGCGCCGCAAGTTCGTGCGTTGTTCTGAGTGGAAGAACACCTGGCTCATCTATGATATCCGCCGGATCTATGAGAGCAAAGGACTGTACGGGGTCAACAGCGGCATCGGCTTGTGAGGCATCCTTGAACCAAGGAAGGTGAGTCATGGATCAGCAGGAACTGGACCGCTATCTGCATCAGGTCGAGGATTATGAAAAACTGCACTATGGTGAGTATCAGGATTTTCTTATAGAAACCGGTTATGCAGAGGCGGATGAGTCGGAGCGCAGCCGGATCCGAAAGGAAAAGGAAGAAGAAGCGTGGAAGGAATACCAGAGGATCTGGGACGGCAATTCCGTTGTGCTCAGCTATAAGCCCGGAGAAGCAAATCAGCTGGTCAAGCCTGAGAGCCGCAACATGCATGAAACGGTGCTGCTTTCCCGCAGTCTGGTCACAGAGCAGGACGGCATACGAAAATGGATGATCATTCAAAAGCATCCCCGCTTCTCTGTCACCTTCAACCATGCGCATTCCTTTGTGGAGATCAATTACTGCTATTCCGGAACGGTATCGAATTATATCAACGGTCATCCCTGCATCATGCGGCCGGGAGACCTGGTCATCATGGAACCGGGGTGCTATCACTCCATCGGTCTGGTCGGGGACGATGATATTCTGATCAACTTCCTGTTGTTTCCCAGCGCCATGGCTACGTTGATGGATAAGGTCATCCCGGGCGACATCGAGCTTTCGCGGTTCCTTTTGGGAGCTTTGGAGAGGGGCTTTGGGAAGAACAATTATGTCAGTCTCCGCACCAGCGAAGATCCTCGGATCACGGAAACCCTCAATGAGATCATCTGTGAGTATACTGAGGAAGACCGAACAGCCTCGGAGGCCATGACCAGGGCCTTGGAGGATCCGGCTTTCCATCAATGCACCGTATCCTGGGGCTACTATCTGTTCCGCGCTTTGGAAAAGAGCGGCTTGTATGAACGGACTGAAACCCTGTGGGAACCCTGGAGAGATATGATCAGAGCCCATCTTACGACCTGCGTGGAAAGTAACGGCATCAAGGGCCGCAGCGACTGCCATGCCTGGGGAGCGCTGGCTCTGTATGAGCTGCCGGCCGTCATCTTAGGCGTGCGTCCGGTCATCCCCGGGTTCGAGACGGTCTGCGTGCGATCGGTGCCGGGCTATCTGACCCGGGCGGAAGGCGAAGTCATCACGCCTAAAGGAAAAATATATGTCCGCTGGACAAAAAAAGAAGACGGGACGCTGGATCTTACCGTCCGCGCTCCGGAAGGAATGCATATCATCCAATGAATCAGAAAGAGGAAGCCTATGGTTGCGCTTCCTCTTTTTTCTTGTTATAATCGCGGCAAAAGGAGGGTCGGCATGAACAACGGAACGAATATCATATGGTATAAACAAGGCGCAAGGTCCTGGAACGAAGCCCTGCCGCTGGGCAACGGACGCTTAGGCGCAATGGTCTACGGAGGCGCCCTGCATGAAAAACTGTCCTTGAATGAGGACACCCTTTGGAGCGGATATCCCGCCTATTATCGCCAGCCGGAAGCGGTGGAAGCCTATCACACGGCGCAGGCGCTGGTCCGGGAGGGGCAGTTTAAGGAAGCGGAAGCCCTGCTTCAGGAGAAATTTACCAACTACTGGTCACAGATGTATCTGGCGCTGGGAGATCTGAACGTAAACTTCCTGCATGGAGATACCGTGACCGGATACAGCCGCCAGCTGGACTTATCCACCGGAATGCACCGGGTGGAATATGAGGCGGACGGTGTACAGTATGTGCGTGAGACGTGGATCAGTGAACCCGATCAGGTACTGGTCATGCATATCCAAGCGGACAAGACCGGCGCTGTAAGCTTTGACGTCACCCTGGATGCGGCGCTGAAAGCGGAGACCGAGATCGGGGCCGACCGCATTTCTTTCCGCGGCCATGCGCCTCGCTATGCCTGGGTCTGGGGCGAAGGGCAAGATCCGGAAGGCAAGATGGTCTATGGCGAGACGGAAGAGACAAAAGGCATGGGCTTCTTCGCCCAGGTGCGGGTGCGGACGGATGGAAAGATCCATCAGGCCAGCGGCGCGCTGCAGGTCCAGAAGGCCGCGGAAGCCACCTTGTATTTCGATGCCCGGACCAGTTTTAACGGATGGAACAGGCATCCGGTCACAGAGGGCAAAGCCTGTGTGGAACCTTGTGTCGCCGATCTGGACCGTGCAGTGGAAAAAGACCTTGGTCAGCTGAAAGAAGATCACATCCGGGACCACAAAGCGTTGTATGACCGGGTAGAGCTGGATCTGGGCGGAGGGGAGGAAAAATATCTTCCGACAGATGAACGGCTGTACGCCCATGAAAACGGCGGCCAGGACCTGGCTCTCTACGCGCTTTATTTCAACTTCGGCCGGTACCTGACCATTGCGGCCTCGCGGGAAGGGACCGAGGCCACCAACCTGCAGGGCATCTGGAACGACAGCATCCGCCCCATGTGGAACAGCAATTATACGGTCAATATCAACACCGAAATGAACTACTGGCCAACGCTCATGATCGGCTTGCCGGAGTGTCACGAACCGCTGATCCGCCTGGTCGGGGAGCTTAAGGAGAGCGGCACGCGCACGGCTAAGGATTATTATGGGGCACCGGGGTTCTGCGCGCATCACAATACCGACCTGTGGCGGCTGACCACGCCGGTCGGCGCCGGGACGGAAGGCAGCTGTGTGTACGCCTTCTGGCCTATGTCTTCCGGATGGTTCATGCGCCATATCTGGGAGCATTATGAGTATACGCAAGATACGACCTACCTGCGGGAGACCGCCTGGCCGCTGCTTAGGGCCTGCGCTGAGTTCTATCTTTCTCAGCTGGTCAAGGATAAAGACGGGACCTGGATCTTGAGCCCGTCCACCTCGCCGGAGAACCGGTTCCTGCTGAACGGAAAACGCCAGGCCGTGGCCAGGACCACGACCATGACCCAGGCCATCGTGCAGGAAGTGCTGATGTTTACCCAGAAGGCGGCTCGGATCCTGGGCCTTTCGGATGAGATCGCCCGACAGGCAGCTGAAAAACTGCCGGAGCTCAAACCCTTCGGCATCGGCTCGGACGGGCGGCTGTTGGAGTGGACCCCGGAACTTCCGGATTCTGAGCCCCTGCATCGGCATACATCGCATCTGTACCCCTTGCATCCCGGACGGCTGATCACACCGGAGGGGACGCCGGACCTGGCAGAGGCTTGCCGCAAGGTCCTGATCGGCCGCGGGGATGAGAGCACCGGCTGGGCCATGGGCTGGCGCATCAACCTGTGGGCCCGTCTGGGAGATGGAGATCACGCGCTGAAACTGATCGATAACCAGCTTCGCACGGTGGAAGGGTATAACCCGAAAAAAGAAGCCCTGGACGGAGGGCTGAACTATAGGAACGGTGGCGGCACCTATCTGAACCTCTTCGATGCGCACCCGCCGTTCCAGATCGATGGCAACTACGGAGCCGCAGCGGGCATCTGCGAGATGCTGCTGCAGACGAGCCCGGAAGGAGATCTGATGGTCCTGCCGGCCAGACCTGCGGCCTGGGTCAAAGGTTCTGTCAAAGGACTGCGGGCCCGCGGCGGCAAGATCGTGGATATCACCTGGGATGAAGACCGGGTGGAAGTGAAAGAACGCTAATATGAAATACCCCTGTAAACGAGGCCGGCTCGTTGCAGGGGTATGTTTTTACCAGATGAAACTGGCGATATACCGGGTGTTCTCCGGAAGATCCAGCTTCGGATCCTCGATCTTCAGCACGGGCTTCAGTCCGGCCTCTCCGGCGCCGATCTCAAAGTGAGCAAGGGCGATGCCGATATCGATCTTCTGAATGTCCCAGCCATCTTCGCCAAAGCCCTTGGCTTTATGCTCATAGAAGTGGGCGGCGTTGTCCGTTACGACGATTCGCCAAGGCTGCTTGTTGACAGCCGACGGACCAAGTCTGACCAGTTCCAGCGCGCCTGACAGAGGACCGGCCTGGTCCCGGGTCAGCGGCTGATCAAAAGAGTTTTTATAAAAGAGTGTGCCAAAATCCATTCGGCTGTCAGCCTTCACGCCCTTGCGCATCAGGGATTCACGCAAGGACATCTTCCTGGCCGGACGGCCTACGGGCGTGATGCAGGGCATGACCTCTCCTTCAGAGAGTTTCATTTCCCGCTCAAAGGCGGCCCGGTCCATGGTGCCGGCGATCCAGGTGGTGCCGTAACCCAAGGCCTCCGCGTATAACACGATCTTTTCCAATGTGTAGCCAAAAGCCTCTTCAGCATAGGGAGCCTGAAGCATCTTGCCGGCTAAGTATATGTTGGTTCCGGTGATGACGGGCACGCTCAGACGAGACTGGCTGGCATCCAGGATCTTCCACTGAATAGTCTGATCAAACGGATTCTCGACCCTCTGCGCGAAATCCAGGATCTGGCGCTGCTCCTCCGACGAAAGATCCGTCCCGTCAAATGTACGGACGCTGCGCCGGTGTTGGATGGACTCTATGATGTTCACAAGAAAGTCTCCTTAAAATATAATTTTATGCTAATACATTTTATCATATTATATAAGAAGGCGTCAATAGAGAGGCCTTCATTACACCACGCGCTTCGTTTTCCATCCGCCGCTGAAATAGCGGATCACAGAGCAGATAGAGGCCAGCAGCCAGCCGCAGGGGATAGCCCAGGCAATGCCCATGAAGCCCATCTTGCAGGCTAAAGCGAAGACATAGGCCATGACCATACGGGTGATCAGATCAAAGAACATGGAGATCATGGAAAAGACTGAATCGCCGGAGCCGCGCAGGAAGGATACGAAACACTCCTGTGAGGCGTGCAGAACAATGAGCGGGGCCCAGATGCGCATGAACCGCGCTCCGACATCGATGACCTCCGCGTCTTCAGCGTTTACGAACAGCTGCATGAGATATGGACCGGCCAGCAGGATCAAAGCGGACATCAAGGCACTGATCAGTACCGTGAAGGCGGCGGAACGATACAGTCCGCTCTTTGCGCGCGACTCCTGACCGGCGCCGATGTTTTGCCCGATGAACAAAGCCAGCCCCTGCGCAATACCCGACATCGGCAGATTCGTGATCTGCTCCATTTTGCTGGCGGCGGTATAAGCCGCGATGGAAACGGAACCATAGCTGTTGATCAGACTCTGCACCATGACAAAGCCCAGACCGGTGATAGAGGCCTGGATGCCGGACGGCAGGCCCAGACGCAGGATATGCTTGAACAGCTCACGGTCGAAGACCAGCTCGCCTTTTTTGAACTGGAAATACTCGCTCTTTTTCCTTGTATACAGGGTGCACAGCAGGACGGAAATACCCTGCGCGATGACAGTGGCCCAGGCCACGCCGGCCACGCCCATATGCAGTACCAGAACAAAGAACAGGTCGCCGAAAATGTTCAGAACGCTGGAGATGATGAGGAAAATGAGCGGCGTAGTGGAATCACCGACC
This sequence comes from uncultured Eubacteriales bacterium, assembly GCA_900316145.1. Taxonomy (GTDB): domain Bacteria; phylum Bacillota; class Clostridia; order Lachnospirales; family Bianqueaceae; genus RUG159. The sequence goes on along the minus strand of ONBQ01000160.1, from coordinate 7,554 downwards.
GAACGAAGGAAAGCCGCGTAAAAATTGTAGAGGGCCATGAACAGAAGACCCAGAATGTAGATACGGAAATACGCGACCGTATCATCATAGATATTTTTCGGTACATTGACCCAGCGCATGATATGACTGGACAGCAATAGTCCGACAGCCATCAGGCCTAAGGAAAAGACCAGCAGGAACCAGAACGTAGTCGAGATGGTCGGCTTGATCTTCTCTTTCTGGTCCGCGCCAAGGAACTGCGCGGCTACAACAGAAGCACCGACCGGGAAGCCGGTCATCATGCCCACCAGCAGGTTGGAGATAGGAGATGTGGTGCCCACCGCGGCCAAAGCATCTGCCGAAACGTACTTGCCGACGACGATGGAGTCCACCAGGTTGTAAAAAGTCTGAAAGACCATGCCCAGGAAGATCGGCAGGCTGAAGATAAGAATGTTGGACAGGATAGGCCCTTCCAGAAGATTGACTTTTTTGGATTTCATTTTATACACTCTCTTCGTTTTTTTGACATAAAGAAACGGCCTGAAACGACCGTTCTTTATTATATCACGATTATTTCCAACTTTCCAGCAGTTTCAGAAGCAGGTCTTTCAGGACTTTTTGCTCCTCATCGGTCAGGCCTTGGAACAGTTCTCCGTTTTCCTCTGGAGATCCTTCCTCGTGGGCTTTGCGCAGACCCTCTTCGGTCAGCATGACTTGCACGCGCCTTCTGTCTTCTTCATCTTTTCTGCGCTCGACCAGGCCCTTTTCCTCCAGCTTGGCAAGCAGCTCGCTGGCTGATGCCGGCCGGATGCGCATTCTTTCCTGCAGCTCACGCTGGTCAGCCCGCCCGCCCTGATCATTCAGGATCTGAAGCAGTTTCTCCTGGCTGCCGTGAGGCCCGCCGGGCATGCCATGATGCAGCCGATGTCCGCAGGCGCGCAGCAAGGTCTCCAGACTGGAGTTTTCATTGATCTCAAAGTGGGGATGGCCATGTCCTTCGTGATGTGGGTGCCCTTCATGATGGCCATGATACTTTTGATGATCATGATCTTCGTGATGCTCATGCCTTTCGGGTTCTGCCGGTCCTTCGCCTTGCAGATTAGCAAAATAGGCCTGGCCGCGGCGGCAATGCAGATCATCAGCCGGGCAGTGATTCGGACATTGGGTGCAATAAGTAGGTAAATTGGTATTCATATATAGATCCTCCTGTTTTTATAATTATTAGGTACCTTGATATTATAGCTGGTGAAATCCGAAATGTCAAGGTACCTAAAAATATTTTTTGGAGAAATTTTTGATGCGTACTTGATGAAAGAGAAGCTTCTATTCTGGATAGTTGCTGCAAAAAGGGAGTGTGAAAAACCATGTTTCGCCTGATTACTTGATTCTCGCTTCCTTCTTTGTTCCTATCCAGTAGTGTTTTGAGCGGTTACCTGATTCTGGAAATAAGTGGGGGCTAAACCAAGTAATTATTTCATAGAAATGATCGGTTATACCTGATTTTGATAGACTAGCAGATCATATTACAGTAGTATCGGCCGGAAATGAAGCATTTTTTCAAGATCTTTACTGTATTCTTGCTTTTTATGGATCTGATCAAGTAGTCTATTTTGACACTACTTGATTTAGAGATATACCGAGACAAAAATCAAGTACCGCCACGCGGGTGATCGACCCAAAAAAGAGCGTATGAAAAACGGTTTTCATACGCTCTTTGTAACCAATATGAGATCATTCAGTCCAGAAGCTGGAAGGTTCCGCCTCGGCAAACTCTTCCACCGGACGGTCCAGTTCGATCTTGATGATGGTGTCGGGCTGCAGGCGGTCCGCAGGCGAGACGGAGAAAGTAACGCGGCCATCCGAAACGGAGCAGGAAAGGTCGGAAGCGGTCAGAGAGGAGACCGAAACGATGCCTGCGGGAATCTCGGGAGTGGTATATTCGTTTTCTTTCCAATCCCAGACATGGACATAGATGACATTGTCCTTGTACGTCATGCCGCCGTTCGCGGTGTTTTTAAACGGGCCGCCGCGGGTGCCGTAGATAGCTTCTCCGTAACGGGCCAGCCAGTCGCCGACTTCCTTCAGGCGGGACACCTGTTCGGGCTCCATGGTGCCATCCGCGCGCGGGCCGACGTTGAGCAGAAGGTTGCCGTCCCCGGTCACGGCCTGGGTCAGCAGGCGGATGCAGTCACGCAGGGAGTAGGGTTTCTTGTTCGGGACCCAGCCCCAGATGCCGTTGATCGTCATGCAGCTTTCCCACGGATAGGTGCGGTCAAAGTTGCCGATGGTTTCTTCCGGCGTTTTGAAATCACCGTAGGTGGGGTTGCCGCAGCGGTTATTAACAACGATACCGGGCTGCAGGGTGCGGATCATTTCGTTTAGTTCTTCTCCGCCCCAGAATCCGGGGTAGAGGGGCTGGTCGCGCGGGACGCGGGGCACGTCGACCTTGTTGAAGTTGCGGCCCCAGCCAAGCCAGCTGTCTTCGCCGCCATCGAACCAGAGGATATCGATCTTTCCATAGTCAGTCAGGAGCTCGCGCAGCTGATCATGCGTCTGCTGACGCAGTTCCATGGCGCTTTTGCGATACATTTTGGGGAAGAAGAAGCCGGGGCAGCGCCAGTCCAGCGGAGAGTAGTAGAAACCGACTTTCAGTCCCGCTTCGCGGCAGGCTTCCACGTATTCCCGGACAAAGTCTTTGCGGGCGGCGGAATTCATAGAGGTGAAGTGATCGATGCTGCCGGGGCTGTCCCACAGGGAGAAACCATCGTGATGACGGGTGGTCAGCACCATGTACTTCATGCCGGCATCTTTGGCTGCCTTGGCCCAGGCCCGGGCATCGAACTTTTCGGCCGTGAACTGTTCCTTCAGTTCGCGGTATTCTTCTACCGGAATGGCTTCATTGTACATGACCCATTCGCCGCGGCCCAGCAGGGCGTACAGGCCCCAGTGGATGAACATGCCGAAACGAAGGTCTTTCCATTCTTCGATCCTTGCTTTTTCCATGATAGATCCCCTTTCTGTGTATTAAACTTTGATGGTCGTCCAGCGTCCGCTGCCAAACAGGCGGTCAATGACAGGATTCAAGGTAAAAAACACTTCCTTATACTGGATTTCTTACAAGCTATTGTATCATTGAAGTCGAAAAACAAAAAGAGACTTTCCAAAACCATTTTCGGAGTTTTGATAACAGAAACCGATCCTACTGTGCTTTGGCCTTCCCATGGCTGCGGAACTGGTGGGGCGTCATGCCCTCGTGTTTTTTGAATACGTGGATAAAGTGGCTTTGGGAACTGAAAGCCAGAAGCTGGCTGATCTCCGAGTAGGACATGTCGGAGTACAGAAGCATGTTGCGGGCGGCTTCCAACCGTTTTTTCATGACATATTCTCCGACTCCGAGCCCCATCTCCTGCTTGAATAACGTGGAAAAATAACCTCGGCTTAAGCCCAGATGATCCGCGATACTTTCCACTGTAAGCGGTTCATGCAGATGTTCATAGATATGATCCAGCGCGCGCACCACATTCCGGGAATAGGTCTTCTGCTTGTCCAGCGCGGCGACTTCCAAGGTATAGAACCGGACCATTTCCACGGTGACCGCGTTGATCTGATCGATGGAGTTGAGCTTATCGACCCGCTGGATAAACAGATCGCTGGCGATGTTGGACCGCTCTGTGTCCATGCCCACGGACATCGCGGCGCGTCCGGCCATCGTGACCATGGCTACAAAAAGATATTTGGCGTTGCGCAGCGGGTCATCGGAACAGTGGCTGGCGCGGGTCTTTTCGGACAGCTCGGCCAGATAATCTAAAGAATGCAGATCCCCGGCTTTGATCATTTCAAATAATTGCTGGTCTTCCTGGGTGTTTTGATGGCGGATCCCGGCTTCCCGCTGGACATATTCCATGTAACGAAGCTGCCGCTCAGTGATCATCTGAGGCATTTTGATTCCTCCTGTTGCGAGATATATGACAATTATATCATAAGACGGATAAAAATGATATATAGACCCTTTCTTTTTTGATATCTTATAATCAGAAAAAACGAAAAGGAGATCTTCCCATGAACGTAAAGAAAGTGAAAACAGCTGTGATCGGCTGCGGTATGATCAGCAACATCTACATCCGGAACCTGAAGAACATGTTCTATATCATCGACCTGGTCGCTGTATGCGATGTATTTCCCGCTGCGGCCGAAGAAAAGGCGAAGACCTTCGGCGTAGAGAAGATCATGACCATCGAAGAGATCGCGCAGGATCCTGAGATCGAACTGGTCATCAACCTGACCGGCCCGGGCGTGCATTATCAGATCATCAAGCAGATGCTGGAAGCCGGCAAGCATGTTTTTACGGAAAAGATCTTCACGACTGATCTCGAACAGTCCAAAGAGCTTGTGCGTCTGGCCGATGAAAAAGGCCTTTATCTGGGCGTAGCGCCGGATACGGTCCTGGGCGCCGGCGTGCAGACCGCGAAAAAGATCATCGAAAGCGGCCTGATCGGTCAGGTCACCTCCGTACAGGCCACGATCAACCGCAATCAGCTCATGAACTCCGAGACGTTTCGGGTGCTTCGCGGTGCAGGCGGTCAGCTGCCTTATGATCTGGGCATTTATTATGTTGCGACGCTGCTGGCCATCCTGGGCCCTGTTCAGGAGATCACAGCCTTCGGCAATCCTGCGCCGCTGCATGAGCCGGAACTGCTGACGATCAACGGAGAGCTTGATCCCTGGCAGATCCCGGGCAACAACGTGATGACAGCGGCCCTGCGCTTCGAGAACGGAGCCATCGGAACCCTGCATTTCGACGGCAACACCATCAGCGCAGAACAGCACGCGATCACGATCTTCGGCACGGAAGGCATTATCAAGGTCGGCGATCCGAACTTCTTTGGCAGCGAAGTGACCCTGATCCGCGGAGAAACCGGTGAATGTAAAGTTCCCTTCACTCACGGATTCGATGGCAAGAACCGCATCAGCGACCCACAGTGGTTCGATGCATATGGCCATCGCGGCATCGGCGCGGCGGAACTGGCCTGGGCGCTTCGTACCAGACGCAAACAGATCCGCTGCAGCAAGGAATTCGGACTGCACTGCCAGGAGGTCCTGCTCGGCATGGATCAGTCCGTCGCGGAAGGCAAGATCTATAAGACCGAGTCCCGCTTTGTGATGAAGGGGCTGGAGTCTGGTCATTATGATACGGTATCGAACGGCTTTATGAACGGCAGCGCTGAAAAGTCTCTGGTCCGATGAACGAGAAAGATCTTTGGATCCGGGAGGATACTGCATTTACTGCCGATACCCGGTGTGACGGGACCATCATATCACATTCGAGTCAGAGCGGGATCCGAGGAAGTTCGCCGCGAATATGAAAGAAGCACTGAATATCGATCCGTTAGCTGAGTATGATCTGGAAGGACAGCATTATATCGTGTTCGATTCCGTGGACCAGATGGGAGCCCGCATCGCAGTAAGCTGCTAAGGTCTTCATCCTGAACATAGAAAGAGGAGTTGCTACGCCAACTCTTCTTTTTTTGTCGCTATTTCACAAAAAAAGTGCGAAACAGAATGAAAAATACATTGTTCTCAACATAAAGACGTGGTAGACTACAGACAAGAATACAGAACGTGGGCCGATCCGGGCCGGAACTTAGGAGGATATCATGGAAGAGCAGATAAAAGGTATGTTTAACCGTTCCTCCGCCCCTTCGAAACTGCGGATCACGGATATCCGCTTTACCGACGTCGTCGGGGCGCCGATGCATTGTACATTGATGAAGATCTACACCAACCAAGGCATCGTTGGATTAGGAGAAGTACGTGACGGGGGCGACCGCATCTATGCTGAGATGCTGAAAAGCCGTCTGATCGGGGAGAATCCGTGTGATGTGGAGAGGCTTTTCCGCCGGATCAAGCAGTTTGGCGGGCCGGCCCGTCAGGGCGGTGGCGTGTGCGGCATCGAGGTCGCGTTGTGGGACCTGGCCGGCAAGGCCTATGGGGTCCCCGTATATCAGATGCTGGGCGGCAAATACCGGGATACCGTCCGCTGCTACTGTGACACCGATGTCGATGGCAAGCACACCGGTACGGATATGGGCAAGGCCCTTCAAGCCCGCATCGATAAGGGCTTTACCTTCTGCAAGATGGACGTGGGCGTGGGCCTGCTGTATGACGTGGAAGGGGCTTTGAACGCGCCTTTAGGTTACCTGGAAAACCAGCGTGAGATCCAGCGCAAAGCAAGAGAGGCGACAGATCCGGCTGAGAAGCGCTGGTGGAAGAACCGGGCTTATGATCAGATGAACATCGCGCATCCGTTCACCGGCGTGCATGTCACGGAAAAAGGTTTGGACGTGCTGGAGGAATATGTCCAGGATGTGCGCGCGGTCGTCGGCTATGAAGTGCCCATCGCGATCGACCACTTCGGCCACATCGGCGTGGAAGACTGCATCCGCCTGTGCCGTCGCCTGGAGAAATACAATATTGCCTGGGCGGAGGATATGATCCCCTGGCAGTACACCGATCAGTACAAGCGCCTGTCTGATGCGACCACCATACCGATCTGCACCGGTGAGGATATTTTCCTGGCCGAAGGGTTCGAACCGCTTCTGAAGGCGCGCGCGGTGTCTGTCATCCATCCGGATATCCTGAGCTCCGGCGGCATTCTGGAGAACAAGAAGATCGGCGATCTGGCGCAGAGATACGGGGTTGCCATGGCGGTCCATATGGCGGAGTCGCCGGTATCGGCCTATGCCTGCGTGCATTCGGTCGCCGCGACCGAGAATTTCTATGTCCTGGAGAACCATTCGGTCGATGTGCCGTGGTGGAAGGATATGGTCATCGGCGCTCCGGCGGATCCGATCATCGAGAACGGATTCATCAAAGTGCCGGACAAGCCGGGCCTGGGCATCGATGATTATAATGATGAAGTTTTGAAAGAACATCTGCATCCGGAATTTCCGGTGCTGTGGGAGGAGACCAGTCATTTTGACCGCTTAGTCACGAATGACAGACTTTGGAGCTGACCTGTCATGGATACCAGAACAGTCATTATTACGGACCTGAGGCGCAAAGAGGCGAGGGAGGCGAAGACCTATCTTGAGACTTTGGGCTATCAGGTCGTGGAGGTGCCAAGGACCTTCAAGCTTTGGGATGAAGAAGCGCTCAGCGCATTTGCCCAACCTTATGCCGAAACGCTCATTGGCGTGATCCATCCGGCGCCGCTGATGCGCATGGGCGGGATCCTGGAGCTGACCCAGGAGGACTGGAATATCGAAGCCTATGAAGGCCCGGTCGCCGCGCTCATCGTAACGAAGGTATTCTGCGGGATCTTCCGGCAGAAGAAACAAGGCGCGATGATCTACCTAAACAGCATCCACGCGGAAAAGCCCGTAGGGCAGGGGCTGCTGTTTTCCCTCGGCTGCGGGGCTGTGGAAATGCTGGCCAAGGAGGCTTGCCAGGATTACGGTCCTCACAATGTAGGCATCTATTTTGTGGAGCGGGGCATCTTGAACGGTGACCCGGGCAAGTCCGATGTTTCGGCTTTATATTATGGCGTGGATATGCGCTATCCGGCCAGAAAAACGC
>ONBQ01000138.1 GCA_900316145.1 uncultured Eubacteriales bacterium | reverse complement strand
GCGGAGCCCGGGTAGGCGCTCCCATGAATGAGTGCAAAAAGGGTCAGATCGCCGTCGTCGGCAATGAGAGAACGATCAGCGCGGGAGCCGTCGTTGCCCCGGGCGAAATGGTCGCAGAGAACAGATAAGGGAGGAGAACTGTCATGAAAAACACTATGGCTCTCATCTTCGCTTATAAGAATGATGAGCAATTAAAAGCGCTGACGCAGCTTCGCACCGTATCCTCCCTGCCTGTCGCAGGTAGATATCGTGTCATCGACTTTACATTATCCAATCTGGTCAATTCCGGCATCACCAAGGTCGGCATGATCACCCGCAGCAATTATCAGTCCTTGATGGATCACGTCGGATCCGGTAAGGAGTGGGAGCTGTCCCGCAAAAGAGACGGCCTCTATCTGCTGCCTCCGTTCTCTCAGGCGGAGCATGTCGGCGTCAACACCCGCGGCCGTATGGAAGCCCTGGTCAACGCCCTGACCTTCATCCGCAAATCCTCCAGCGAGTACATCATCCTGCATGATTCCGACTCCATCTTCAACACCACGTACGATGATATGCTGAAGTTCCACAAGGAAAAGGGTGCGGACATCACGATCATGTATCAGCATGGTGAATTTGCTCCGGAACCGAACGAGGAGACCTGCTATCTGCAGTTCAACGACGAAGGCCGCGTCATCGACGTCGCCATCGATCCTACGACGGGCCGCAACAACCGCAGCATCGGCGTGGTCATCATGAAGAAGACCCTGCTGGAAAGCTTGATCCATGATTGCGCGTCTCATAACCTGGTCAGCTTCCGCCGTGATGTGCTGCAGCGCCGTGTCAATGATCTGAAGATCTACGGCTATGAGTACAAGGGTTATATCTCCACCATCAGCACCATCGCTTCGTACTTCAAATCCAACATGGATATCCTGGATCCGGCCGTCCGTGATGAGCTTTTCTATAAGCAGTCTCAGATCGCGACCAAGATCCGCGATGAAGTACCGACGGTTTACAAGGGCAACAGTCAGGTCAAGAATTCCTTGATCGCTGATGGATGCGTCATTGAAGGTACCGTTGAAAACAGTATCATCTTCCGTGGCGTACATGTCCGCAAAGGAGCGGTCGTCCAGAATTCCATCATCATGCAGGATTCTGAGATCCAGGCCGGTTCCCAGCTCAACTATGTCATCACCGATAAGGACGTCGTCATCCGTGAGAACCGTAAGCTGTACGGCTTCGAACTGTTCCCGATGGTCCTGAGCAAGGGCAGTGTAGTGTAAGAGATCATTCGTAATAATCAATAGAGGAACCTCGAACGGGGCTCCTCTATTGTAGTTTTTGGGGAAATACTTCTGCACATGGTTTTCGGATATCGACTGACTCGGAAAAACAGTAGGAATCAGTCGGATTTCCGTTAAAACCCTACAATTGACGAAACAGTGAGCCTGTGTTATAATAAGTATTTGTGTAACACCAATACATAGATTTTGATGTGAGGAGGTTATATATATGAAAGTTTTATTTGCTGCTTCGGAAGCCGTTCCTTTTATGAAGTCCGGCGGGCTGGGAGATGTTGCCGGCGCGTTGCCGCAGGCCCTTCGCAAGAAAATGGTCGGCTGCCGTGTCGTTATGCCTTTGTATCAGGAGATTCCGCAAGAGCTGAAAGATAATATGCATTTCGTAAAGGAAATCTGGGTACCTTTGGCATGGCGCAGTCAGTACTGCGGCATCTTTGAGGCCAAGGTCGGACAGGTCACCTATTATCTGCTGGATAACCAGTATTATTTCGGCCGCAAGGGACTGTATGGTCACTTTGATGACGCAGAGCGCTTTGCGTTCTTCTCCAAGGCGGTCCTTGAGATTATCCAATATATCGACTTCAAGCCGGATGTCATCCACTGCAACGATTGGCAGACGGCCATGATCCCGATCTACCTGAATCATTTCTACAAGACCATCGGTGATCCTTATAAGGATATCAAGACTGTTCTGACGATCCACAACATCCAGTATCAGGGTGTATTCCCGGACAATGTCACCGAGTATGTCCTGGGTCTGCCGCGTGAGTATTTTACCGGCGGTTATCTGGATTTCGGCGGCTGTGTCAACTTCCTTAAGGCCGGCATCCTGTCCGCGGACTGGGTCACTACGGTCAGCCCCACCTACGCGGAAGAGCTGCAGTATGAATTCTATGGCTACGGCCTGCAGGATATCATCCGCGGGGAGAGAGCGAAGGTCTCCGGTATCATCAACGGTATCGACTGGACATCCAATGATCCGGAAACGGACAAGCACCTGTTCAAGAATTATTCTCTGAAGGATATGTCCGGCAAGGAAGAGAATAAAATGCGTCTGCAGGAGATGCTGGGCCTGCCGGTCAATCCGAACATCCCGATGATCGCCATGGTCACCCGTCTGGCGGATCACAAAGGTCTGGATCTGATCGCGAATGTCCTGTACGAGATCCTTTCTGAAGACATCCAGTTCGTCGTACTTGGCACCGGTGCCTGGGAATATGAAGACATGTTCCGTAAAGCGCGTGAAAGCTTCCCGACCAAGGTCTCTGTCAACCTGACCTTCAATCTGGACCTGGCACAGAAGATCTATGCCGGCGCGGATATGTTCCTTATGCCTTCCAAGAATGAGCCCTGCGGTTTGTCCCAGATGATCTCCATGCGGTATGGCACGCTGCCTATCGTAAGAGAGACTGGCGGCCTGAAAGATACGGTCGTGCCGTATAACCAGTTTACCGGCGAGGGCACGGGCTTTACCTTCCATGACTATGTAGCGCAGGATATGCTGCATGTCATTCGTAACGCGATCGGCGTCTTCTATGAGAAGGAGACCTGGCACAAGCTGATGGAGCAGGCTATGAGCCGTGACTTCAGCTGGAACAACCCGGCAAAAGAATATCTTGCTTTGTACCGGCTTATCACCGGAAAAAGATAAATCAAATTTAGTAGGAGTATCGATTACTACATGGATAAGAAACAACTCAAAGCCCTGATCGCAGGCAAGCTTACGCGTCACTACGGCGTGGAACCGCAAGATGCAACTAAAAATCAGATGTACAACACCTGTGCCTTGGTCGTTCGGGATCTGATGATGGACAAATGGAACAAAACCCAAAAGGAAATCGAGAAAAAGCATGCGAAGCAGGTATGTTATCTTTCCTTGGAATTTCTGATCGGAAAGTCATTAAAGAACAACATCTATAATCTGGGGCTGGTCAAGGAGTTCAAGACCGTACTGTCCGGTATGGGTGTCGATCTGGAAGATCTTTACGATATCGAACAGGACGCGGCACTGGGCAACGGTGGCCTGGGACGTCTGGCCGCCTGCTATATGGACGGTCTGGCCGCGCAGAATCTGCCGGCGACCGGTTACAGCATCCTGTATGAATACGGTCTGTTTAAGCAGCGTATCATTGAAGGTCAGCAGACGGAGCTTCCGGACAGCTGGCTGGATACCGGCCGCAGCTGGCTCGTTCCGCGTACCGATGAGGCCGTCGAGGTCCACTTCAACGGAGAGCTGGAAGAGCATTGGGAATCCGGACATCTGGCTATCGAGCATAAGAACTATACCAGCGTAACAGCGGTTCCTCATGATATGCTTATCTCTGGTTATAAGAGCGAAACAGTCAACACCCTGCGTCTGTGGCAGGCCAAGGCGACCCGTTCTCTGGACCTGAAGGCGTTTGGCGAGGGCAATTATCTGCGCGCCATCGAAGAGCAGGCCATGGCAGAGACCATTTCCAAGATCCTCTATCCGGAGGATAAGCATATAGAGGGTAAGTCTCTGCGCCTGAAGCAGCAGTACTTCTTCGTATCTGCCTCCATTCAGAGCATCATCAACCAGCATATGCGCACCTATGGCCGTCTGGATAATCTGCCGAAACGTGTCGTGATCCAGATCAATGATACCCATCCGGCACTGGTCATTCCGGAAATGATGCGCATCATGATGGATGCCCACGGCCTGACCTGGGAAGATGCGTGGGATATCACGACCAAGACGGTCGCCTATACGAACCATACCGTTATGCCGGAAGCGCTGGAGCGCTGGCCGGAGGAACTGGTAAGGACCATCCTGCCGCGTATTTATCAGATCATCGTGGAGATCAACCGCCGGTTCTGTGACGGCCTGTGGCGCTTCTATCCGAATGACTGGGATACCATTTCCAGAATGGCCATCGTAGCGTATAACGAAGTTCGTATGGCAAACCTCGCGATCGCGGGTTCCTTCTCGGTCAATGGCGTTTCCGCCCTGCATTCCGAGATCCTGAAGGATGATGTCTTCAAGAATTTCTATCATGTATCACCGACCAAGTTCACGAATGTGACCAACGGTATCGCGTATCGCCGCTGGCTGGGACAGGCCAACGAAGGTCTGACCGAGCTGATCACAGAGAAGATCGGCTGCGGCTTCCTGCGTGATCCGAAGGAGCTGGCCCATTTCGCTCAGTTTGCTCAGGATGAAGATACTCTGACCCGCTTTGACAAGATCAAGAGGGACAACAAAGAGCGTCTGGCCCGTTATATCAAAGAGCATAACGGCATCATCGTCGACCCGGATTCCATGTTCGATGTACAGGCAAAGCGTCTGCATGAGTACAAGCGCCAGATGCTCAATATCCTGCATATCCTGCGCATGTACTTCGCGATCAAGGATGATCCGAACCTGGATATTCCGCCGCGCACCTTCATTTTCGGCGCCAAGGCGGCCCCCGGTTACTACGCGGCTAAGCAGATCATCCGCCTGATCCATTCCGTTGCAGATATGGTCAATAACGATCCGGTGGTCGGCGACAGAATGAAGGTCGTCTTCCTGGAAGACTACAAGGTCAGCATCGCGGAGATCCTGATGCCCGCTGCCAACCTGAGTGAGCAGATCTCTACCGCTGGCCGGGAAGCGTCCGGTACCGGCAACATGAAGTTCATGCTGAACGGCGCACTGACCATGGGTACCATGGACGGCGCCAATATCGAGATCTGTGAAGCGGTCGGAGAGGAGAATATGTTCATCTTCGGTCTGCGTAAGGATGAGGTGCTGGAACTGCAGCGTAACGGCTATAATGCCATGGCTTATTATCAGAATGATCCGTGGCTGTCCCGCGTGCTCAATGCCATCCAGAATGGCGTCGGCCGTCCGGGCGGACCGTCTGTCGCGTTCCCGGATATCGTCAACAGCCTGATCATCGGCAATGGTTACGGCACCGCGGATCCTTATCTGGTCCTGGCTGATTTCGCCGATTATCATCGCGCGCAGAAGCAGGCTGGTGAGCAGTATAAGGATATCAAAAAGTGGAATGAGAAGGCGATCATTAATGTGGCCGGAGCCCATGTCTTCGCGGCGGACCGTTCCGTCCAGGATTACAATGAGCGCATCTGGCATCTGACCACGCTCTGGAAAGACAAAAAATAATGATTTTGCTTGAGAAACTACGCAAAGAACTGATCGATGCGGTCGACACCCATGCGGTGATCGATCGCATCGCTTCTGATTTTTATGAGAGGATCGAGGAACTGAAGAAGACCGATCCGGTGTTCCATCAGATGCTCTGGGAGTATGAGACCTTCCGGGAATACTTCAAAGCGGAGAATGAAGAACTCAACGACTATCAGACCATTCTGCTTCAGGATATGGAAATGGCGGTAGAGGATGAGATCGATGATTCCTTTGACGCTGTTGAAGACCGTAAGATGGAAGAACTGAAGCTTCCGGAGTTTAAAGACACGATCCTTAAGGATCTGAAGGAACAAGGCATCCTGCTGGCTCCCGGGCAGAAACTGACCTCTGATATAATCGAGGAGCTGTACAGACCTGCCTATGAAGCCTATGACGCCTATAAAACGAAGCTCTATGACAGGGTCCGCTCCCTGTCTCCCATGAAAGCGTACAAGCGGGCAGAAACACTTAAAAAGCAGTATCGCAAAGACCAAGGCATCCTTTTCGATGAGGAGGATTTCCTTGCGCTTTATGATGAGCGTCTGGAGGAAGAGCGCCTGATGAGCCTGCTGATGGACCGGGTCAAGGACGTGTTGAGATACAACCATCATTATATCTTGGACATCAGCGCGGATCCTCTGCCGGAGGAAACGGACGAAGGACCCCAGAACGATCGGTATGACGGCGTTCTGGTCGATGACGGCGACATGCGTGATCAGGTCTATTCCTATGTATCCGAACTGATGTCAGAATATACCGGACGGCGCATTCTTGCTACGGAAAATGAACTTTCCGATGAATCCTACTGGACCACCTACGGTGATGATTTCCAGGATATGATCCTAAGCTACGTGGAAGCCAGGCTGGAGGGTGAGATCCGCTATCTGGCCGAGGAGAAGCCGGAGGAGTGGAGCGCGTTCCAGAATCTGTGCAAGCTTAGCGAGGAAGACTGCAAGGATACAGACCGCTTCCTTCTCAAGTGCGACAAGATCAATTATGGGCTCGCGCAGCGGGTGGAGGATCTCTGGAGCCGTTTCTGTGAGAAAAAGCTTGGATAACGATCCGATCTATAACAAAAAAACTCCCTTTTCAGGGAGTTTTTTCTTTTACGCGGCATCATCCAATTCTTCTTCGGATCCCGTGTCAAAGGGCACATATTGTTCCGGAGCTTTGGTGATCCCTTCCGGGTAGATCGTGGAGAAATCGTTCTTCATAGAGATCGGGATAAAGCCCTTTTCAATATGTTCCGCGGATTTCTCGTCCCAGTTCTGGGTGCCCCATTCTCTTTCGCTGTCATCCGCGACGATCATGTAAGCCTGGGCCAGATAGGGATTGCGCTCGTCGATGGTGTAGTTCATCATGCTGGTATCGCTGCCGCTGTTGCCAAAGGCAAGGACAGGGCGCTGACCGATCTCACGCTCCACATAGATGGATTTGTTGCCATTAAGGTTTTTCTGGATGAACCCGCCGGTAAAGACCAGTTCATCACCATTCTCATATTTGAAGTTCAGATTGGAGGGTTCATCTTCATGCCCTTTCTGTTTGACTTCAAAATCGGTACCGATCACATGTTCGGGTGTTACATATTCTCCGTAGGGGGAGTTGGCCACGACGGCACGTGTCGTTGTGCGCTCGGTTCCGCTGATGACATAGATCGTGAAATCATGCTCATAGAGATAGCGGACCAGTTCGACCATGGGCAGATAAGAGTTGTCGCAGTAACGCATGTTGTTGAAGCTGGCGGTTTTCTTCTGACCGAATTCTGTCGCGTAGTTGAAGAGTTCTTCGACCGTCATGCCGGCATAGGCCTTGGCAAAGTTCCGGGCCAGAGACTCATCGGCGGTGTATCCCGGCTCGATGGAAGCCGCGACTTCTTTGAGTTCATCGGAAACGCGCTCCGGATGGTCATGCAGGCAATACTCGATGAACATCATCGTGTCATAATAGGTGTAGAAGGTTTCACAGGCGAGGGTTCCATCCATGTCGAAGACGGCGATGCGGTCCTTGACAGGGATAAAATCTTTGCTGCCTTCCGTGGTGACCTTCTCTACATAGTCGATCAGCTGATCCCGGGCTCCCGTGCCGTCATTCCACAAAGAAAGGGGTTTCTCTTTGTCCGGGAAAGAAAGGGATTTCCCAGAGGCTCCGATACCAAAGGCGTACAGGATGCTGACTGTAAGCAGTGCCACGATCGCGATGATGGCGACACAACGCCAGATCTTCAGTTGTTTGACAGTTTTTTCCATTAGGATTCTTCTTTCTGTTTGATTCGTTTTTTAGACACAAGTGGTAGTATGGCACAAGCGCCGGAAAAAATCAAGATTTTTAAGCGAAATTATCGGGCTTTTCGGATCCGTTTATCCCAGAATAGAGATAATCATCCCATATTATTGAGATCCTGAAAACGATCTTTTATAATATAGTAAATCAGGCATAGAATGGGCAGAAAATAAGAAGATCTGTGACGATATAGAGAGAAGGAACAGATATGGAAAGCGCGCATACATTGAATAAAGAAGTGAGAAGGGAGAAAAAAGAACAGGAACGATTCCGCAAGGAGCATCCAGACCTGTATCAGGAGGAAATGCCGGTCGGCGCGGTAATGACGATCAACGGAGAACCGGTGGAAGGCGCGAGGCTTAAAAAGAAAAAGCGCCGCGCCAGCCTGTATAGTTTTCTAAGCTGGGTGAGATCATGGTGGGTCTTGATCGTGGCCCTGGCCATCACAGCATGCTGCATAATACCCGTGCCGATCCCGGTAGATCAAACGTTTACTTACACGGAAATTAAAGATGGTGAAGAGACACAGACCGGGACCCTGGCCATCAAGGGGATGATGTATCGGTATCTGCTGCTGGGACGGCATTTTAAGGGCACGATCACACAGGATGGACATGCCGTTCAGATCCGGATAAAGGACACTTCCCAAAGCAGCGATGGATGGCATAGCATCTTCATCGAGTCTTTTCAAGGGGATATCGTGCCGGGATCCATCTGGGATGGAGTGAACTTTAGTCTTCATTATTATCACAACATGGATAAAGTGATCATCAGTCGTTATGATGATCTTATCCTGGCCGCGCCGGCAGAAAACCCGGTTGAGGCGAAGACCCTTTGGATGACAGCCAATCCTTACTATATAGAAGAATAAAAAAAGACGGAGCCCGTTTTATAACGTGACTCCGTCTTTCCATATGCTGATGGCTCGATAGCCGTTTTTTTCATTGCAGGTCCTTTCACCGGAGGCGACGGCCAAAATGAAGGTGAAGAAATCATCGCCCAAAGCATCCAGATCCGGATCCTTCAGCAGGGTACCGGCGTCATAATCGATCCAGTTCGACTTGCGACGTGCCAGATCGGTGTTGGACGCGATCTTGATGGTCGGGACCGGCCCACCCAAAGGGGTACCTCGTCCTGTAGAAAAGAGGATCAGGTGACAGCCGGCGGCGGCCAGAGCCGTGCATGCGACGATATCATTGCCGGGCCCTTGCAGCAGATTCAAACCGGGTTCGTGGACTTGTTCGCCATATCGAAGGACATCGACGACAGGGCTGGTTCCGCCTTTCTGGGTGCAGCCCAAAGATTTTTCTTCCAGCGTCGTGATGCCGCCGGCCTTGTTGCCGGGCGAGGGGTTCTCATAAACGACCTGATCATGCTTTATGAAATAGTCTTTGAAATCATTGATAAGCGCTACGGTCTTGTCAAAGGTAGCGGCATCCTTGCAGTGATCCATGAGGATCGTCTCGGCGCCGAACATTTCAGGAACCTCCGTCAATACCGTGGTTCCACCCTGAGAGACCAAAAAATCGGAAGCGCGGCCGATCAGAGGATTGGCGGTGATGCCGGAAAATCCATCGGAACCGCCGCATTTTAAGCCGATCACCAGTCGGGAAGCAGGCATTTCAACCCGCTGATCCGAGGCAGCGATCCGGGTCAGCTGATCCAGGATATGAAGGCCTTCTTCGATCTCATCTTCGACATCCTGTGTCGTCAAAAACCGTACACGCGCCGGATCATAGGGTTCCAGAAGCTGTCGGAAAGATTCCGGTGTATTGTTTTCACATCCCAGGGAAAGGACCAGTACGCCGGCCGCGTTGGGATGATGGACCAGATCTGCCAGGATGCGGCGCGTATGCTCATGATCTTCCCCCAGCTGAGAGCAGCCATAAGGATGCGGGAAGGTGTAGATGCCATCGACCCGGTCCCCAAACTGAAGGGTGGCTTCCCTGGCCAGACGCTCCGCGGTCTCGTTGACACATCCCACCGTGCCAATGATCCAGATCTCATTGCGGATCCCGACACGGCCATCCGCACGCTCATATCCCCAAAAGGTCTTTGCGGGCATTTTGGGAAGGGAGGAGAGCCTGGGCCGGTAGACATATTCATGTTTTCCTTCCAGATTGGTGGCCATATTATGGCTGTGGACCCAGCTGCCTTCAGGGATATCCTCGGTAGCGTGACCGATGGGGAATCCGTATTTGATGATGTTTTCCCCTTTCGCGATGGCCCGGGACGCGATCTTGTGACCGGCCGGCACGCTTTCCTCATGGTCCAGGGCTACGATGACATTATCATCCGGATGGATCTTTAAAACCATGGCCTTTACCTCGGCAGCGCCGCGCGGATGCCTTCATTCATGATGATGGAGAACGCGCGCGATACACGCATATACAGTTGCGGAAGCGCGGTCAGATCCTCGCCCCAGAGCGTCTTGTTGGACAGGATGCGGCGGGTGATCTTGGCGGTATCCGTCAAGTCATCAAAATGGAAAGCAGACAGAACATCAGTGCTGTCCTGCCCGTGACCCTGCACATAATAAGCGATCAAAGCCGCAAGCGAGTAGCAGATGCAAGGCGCCTTTTCCGGCGTGATGTCTTTTAAGGTGGGCAGCAGGCGGGACTTCCATTTGGAAACAGAGTTGAGCGCGATGCTGGTGAGCTGATGGTTCAGATAGGGATTCTGGAAACGTTCCAGAACGGCATCCGTATAGGCGGAAAGTTCCTCTTCCGGAAGATCGATGGTCGGAAGGATCTCCTCCTTAAGCTCCCGCGCAAGAAAAGCAGAGAAATCCGGATCCTTCATGAAATCTTCCACCGTATTAAGACCCGCCAGAAGAGCCGCCAGGGAGGTGGAGGTGTGGGCTCCGTT
>ONBQ01000137.1 GCA_900316145.1 uncultured Eubacteriales bacterium | reverse complement strand
CTGGAAAAGGATTTCCTGCCGATCGTCTGCCCCATCGGCTATGATGATAATTATGATACCTACAACATTAACGCGGATGACGCGGCCTGCGCCATTGCTAAGGCGGTCAATGCGGAAAAACTGGCTTTCCTGACCGATATCGAAGGCGTATATAAAGATCCGAAGGATCGCAGCACACTCATTTCCGAACTGTCCGTGGCCGAAGCGCACGAACTCATGGGCGAGGGTGTCATCGGCGGCGGTATGATCCCGAAGCTGAACAACTGTATCGATGCTATCGAAAACGGTGTCAGCCGTGTCCATATTCTGGACGGGCGCATCCCGCATTGCCTGCTGTTGGAGATCTTCACGAACAAGGGTACCGGAACGGCCATCATCTCCAACGATGAAGAGCGGTATTATCAGGAGGACTAAGCATGACCAAGCAAGAATATATGAATCAGGCGGAGCAGCATCTGTTCCATGTGTATAATCGCTTCCCGGTGGTTTTTGACCACGGTGAAGGGGTCTATCTGTATGATACGGACGGCAAGGCCTATCTGGATTTTGCCTCCGGCATCGGCGTTATGGCGTTGGGCTATGCGGATCCGGAATACACCGAGGCTTTAACGGATCAGGCGAAGCGTTTGCTGCACACCTCAAATCTGTATTATACGCCCCAGGTCGCGCAGGCGGCTGAGGCGCTGGCCAAAGTCTCCGGCCTGGACAAGGTCTTCTTCACCAACTCCGGCGCGGAGGCCATCGAAGGCGCCATCAAGACGGCCAAGAAGTTCGCGTCTCTGCGTGACGGGCATGCGGGGCATGAAGTCATCGCCATGCAGCAGTCCTTCCATGGACGCACCGTCGGCGCGCTGTCCGTCACCGGTACCGATCACTACCGGGAACCGTTCTATCCGCTGATGGGCGGTGTCAAGTTCGCCAACTTTAACGATCTGGATTCCGTAAAGGCGCAGATGACGAACAATGTTTGCGCTGTCATCCTGGAAACGGTCCAGGGCGAGGGCGGCATCTATCCGGCAGATCCCGCATTCCTTAAGGGTGTGCGTGACCTGTGCGATGAATATGGCGCGCTTCTGATCCTCGATGAGATCCAGTGCGGCATGGGTCGCACCGGCTCCATGTACGCGTTCCAGCAGTATGGCGTAAAGCCGGATATCCTGACTACGGCCAAGGCCTTAGGCCTGGGCGTTCCTGTCGGCGCCTTCGTCGTAACGGACAAGGTAGCGCAGGCTTCCTTAGTGCCGGGTGATCATGGCACCACCTATGGCGGCAACCCGCTGGTGTGCGCGGCGGTGGCCAAATCCTGCGAATTGATCGAGAAACGCGGCCTCCCGGAGCATGTACAGACCATGACGCCGTATCTGGAGCAGACGCTGGACTATTTCGTGGAGAAATATGATTTCGCGACGACCCATCGTGGCATGGGCTTCATGCAGGGTCTGGTTCTGACCATTCCGGTCGGCCCTGTCGTAGCCAAGGCGCTGGAGGAAGGATTGATCGTCCTGTCCGCCGGTAAGGATGTGCTGCGTCTGCTGCCTCCGCTCGTTATGGAGAAAGAAGGCATCGATGAGATGAAAGAGAAGTTGACCCGCGTGCTGGATAGCTTCTGCTAAAGGGATCCAAGAAGGATATGAAGACCCCCGGGTAATCATATCCTCTCTCTTTTTGAGGAGAACCTCATAAAAACTGTAAGAAAAGAAGTAACGTACGGAATGAAAGTAAGAAAAGTAATATCTGTTGGAATGATCCTGGCTATGGTTCTTATTATGGCGGCCTGCTCTTCGAAAGAAGTAAAGCAGGAGCCTCCGAAAGAAGCGCATGAGAGCCAGACCCAGCCCCAGACCTCAAAAGAACCGGAGAAGCCCCGGGATGAAAGTGTGGAGCAGCCTGAAGAACCTCAGATCCCGCAAGACATGCCTCTGACCCGCCTGGAATTCTTAAGAACGGCCATGCTGCCGGTCGGCAGTACCATGTACGTATATGGCGGTGGCTGGAATGAGGAGGACACCGCGGCCGGTGAAGAGGCTGTCACGATCGGCATAAGCCCCCGATGGAAAGAATTCTTTGAAAAGCAGGATGCCTCTTATGATGATCTGAAGACGGAATATCAGATCCATGACGGGCTGGACTGCTCTGCTTATATCGGCTGGGCGGTCTATAACGTGCTTCAGAAAGAAAACGGAAAGGAAGGGTATGTCTATCCCTCCCGGGCTTTAGCGGACAAGTACGAAGAATTGGGGCTGGGGCAGACCGTCCCCATCGAAGAGAGCGAGCTGAAGCCGGGTGATATCATCAGCATGAAAGATCATGCCTGGATCTGCATGGGTGAAATGGAGGATGGAAGCTATCTGGTCCTGCATGCAAGCCCCCCGGGAGTCATGATCAATGGCACAAAGGGATGGGATGGAGGCTACAGCCAGGCCATTCAGCTGGCAGAAAATACCATGCGGACCCATTATCCGAAATGGTTTGAAAAATACCCGAACTGCTCAAGAGGTACTTCTTACATCAGCGGAGCGGTAGGCGCTTTTTCCTGGGATCCTAAGATCATGCAAGATCCGGAAGGCATTTGCGGACTGCATGCCGACAAGATCGTCATGCTTCTCTATATGAAGGATACCGGTAACAAAAAGCTCAATTCCCTGTGCGATACCGTACTGGCCCAGATCCTGGAGCCGACCATGACAGATCGGGAAAAGGCCTATGCCATCTACTGCTGGGTGGAAGAATCCATCCGATACAGCGGCCATACCAAGATGGACGGTTGGCAGAACGGCGCTTTCCGGGCCTTGACCACCATGAAGGGCAATTGTTACGCCTATTACAGCGCTTCCGCCGCCTTGCTTACCCGGGCCGGCATCGAAAATATGGAGATCCATGAACCGGATATGAGCCATGTCTGGAATCTGGTCAAGATGGATGGGGAATGGTATCATTTTGATGCCACGCCCGGCTGGGGAGAACAGCGCTTCCTCTGGACCGATGAGCAGATGGAGAACTATTCTTACTATAACGAGGATGTGGAGCATGAGATCTCTTATGACTGGGATCATGCCGAATTCCCGGCCACACCATAAAGAAAAGAGGATGCAGGGAATGAAAAAACTGATATATATAGCATTGTGTTTGGGGCTGATCCTTTTGGCCGCCTGCTCGAAAGGCGGTTCCGGCAGCCGGAGCCTGGGCCAGACAGAAGCCCGTGTTCAGGGAAAAGTCATCGCGCTGGATCAGAACATGGCGGATGTCAAAAAGGCGATCGGGGAAGAATTGTCCTGCGAGACCGCGCCAAGCTGCATGTATGAGGGTGAGGACAAGACCTTCCTTTATGACGGTTTCCAGATCCTGACCTACCCGAACGGTGAAGAAGACTTTGTCGCCTCGATCGATATCCTGTCCGATAAGGTGGAGATCGCAAGCGGCGTCAAGGTGGGCGATACCGTAGAGACCGCCAAAGAGAAAATGCAGGAAGGCGAACTGTCGGAAACAGAATTCTTCCTGACCTATAACTATGACGATCATGGACTGACCTTCTATATCACGAACGGGGTCATAACAGAGATCGAACTGTTTCAATAAAAGAATCAGAAGATAAGGAGGATCATCATGTCACAGAAACTTGTACTGGCCCCTCTGAAAGTAGGCAATATCACTGTACCGAACCGGCTGGTGATGCCGCCGATGGCGACCTTCAAGGCGCCGGAGGACCGTTTCACCGAGGACATCCTGAAGTATTATGACGAGAAGACGGATGGCGGCGCGATCGGCCTGTGCATCGTGGAGCACTGCTATGTTTCGCCGGAAGGCAAGGCCCATCCCAGCCAGATCTCCATCGCGGACGATGAAGCCATTCCTTATTTCCGGAAACTGGCTGATATCCTGCACAAGAATGGATCGAAGGCTCTGGTGCAGATCTCTCACGCCGGCGGGCGTTCGGAATCTCGGGTAACGGGCTGTCCGGTCTTAAGTGTCGGTACCGAGCCCTTGAACCGGTCCGGAGAAGTGCCCACCCAGATGACGGAGGAAGATATCCACCGCATTACCCGGTGCTTCGCGGAAGCGGCCGTCCGGGTAAAAGAAGCCGGTTTTGAAGGTGTAGAGCTGCACGGAGCCCATGGTTATATGCTGAGCCAGTTTCTCTCTCCCCTGACCAACCATCGGACGGATGCCTACGGCGGCAGTCTGGAGAACCGGGTACGTTTTCACCTGGAAGCCATCCGGGCCATCCGGGAAACTGTGGGTGAGGACTTCGTGGTTGCGATCCGCCTTGGCGTGGCGGATTATCCGAAGGGAGAGCCGGACCCGGCGCCGGGCGGACTGACGGCGGAAGAAGGCGTGCAGGCAGCGGTCCTGTGCGAGCAGGCCGGCGCCGATCTGATCGACGTTTCCGGCGGCCTTTACGGTACGGAGCGGGGCGGCTATCCGGGAACGGCCATGTTTACCGATGTCTCGCATGAGATCAAACAGAAAGTTTCCTGCCCGGTCGCGGTCGTCGGCCGCATCACCACGGCGGAGCAGTGCGAAAAGATCCTCAAGGATGGGGATGCGGACCTGGTCGGCGCGGCCATGGCTCTGTTGAAAGATTCTGACTGGGCGAAAAAAGTGATCGCATTCTGATAAGGAGGTACGAATCATGGCGCAATGGATCTGGTATCCCGGAGATTTTGAACTCTATCACAGCATGCTTCTGCATAGCCGCCGCACGGAGTATGATCATGACTATCCGGCGATGTGGCATGTGTCCCGGCCGGAGTATATGTGCCGGTTCCTAAAAAACGTAGACCTGGATGAACCGGTCACCCTGACGGTGAAGGCCAAAGGCAAGGGCTTTGTGCGTGCCGAGGGCCGGTTCCTGGGCGGTCTGGACCAGGAGATCACACTGCCCGCCGGCCGGTATGAGGTCGAAGTCGCGGTGCTCAATATCGAGACGTTCCCGGCCATCTACTGCGAGACCGCTCCGCTGGTAACGGATGAGACCTGGGTCAGCGATCTGAACGATGTGGATCCGCGGCCTGTCGGCTTTGAACCACGTTTCTTAAACCTGGAAGATGATCCGGCTGTATTTCCCTTTGCCTATCAGGAACTTACCCCTGTCAGTGCCGAGACGCAGGAAAAAGGCGTTCTATACGACTTTGGCGTGGAGTCCTTCGGACCGGTCACGATTGTCCGCAGGAAGGAAATGGGCGAGATCGGCCTCTACTATGGAGAATCCCGGGAAGAGGCCTTGGACACAGAGTTCACTCTGATCCGTGAGAAACTGGAAGCCTCGGATGAGCCCTATACGGCGCCGGCCCGGGCTTTCCGCTATATCTATGTGACATCGGAAGCCGGAAAGCCGGAGATCCAGGCACAGCTGGAATATCTGCCCATCGAGGACAAGGCTTCCTTCACCTGTGATGATGAGGCTCTGCCCAAGATCTGGGAGATCTGCACCCGAGCCTTCCACCTGAATTCCCGCGAGTTCTTCCTGGACGGCGTAAAGCGCGACCGCTGGGTCTGGTCCGGTGACGCGTATCAAAGCTATATGATCGACCGGTACCTGTACATGGAGCCGCAGATCATTAAGCGGACCATCCGCGCGCTGCTGGATAAGGCGCCGCACAAGCGCCATATCAATACGATCAACGATTATTCCGCCTACATGTTCCTGGGTGTTCAGGAGTATTACTTCGCGACAGATGATAAGACCTTCGTGGCTTCCGTCTGGGAACAGCTCAAGGACCTGTATCGTTTCATCACCACGCGCCTGGATCAGGAGACCGGCTATGTCGTAGCCCGCCCTGGTGACTGGATCTTCATCGACTGGCACCGGTTTGATCTGGAAGGACCTCTGTGCGCGGAGCAGATCCTCTTGCATCAGGTCTATCTGGCCATGGACCAGCTGTCTAGCCTGATGGGCGAGTCCGGAGACTATGTGAGCCGGGCGAAGTGCCTGAAAGAGCGCATCCTGCGGGATTTCTGGGACGAAGAGAAGGGTGGCTTCATTGACAGCTTCACCTCAGGCAAGCGCCAGGTGACGCGTCACGCCAATATTTACGCCGTTCTGTATGATTTCGCTGATTCGGAAAAGCAGCAGCAGATCCTGGAAAATGTGCTGCTCAATGACAAGATCCCGCAGATCACGACACCGTATTTTAAACTGTTCGAACTGATGGCTCTGGGCCAGCTGGGGCAGATGGAGCAGCTGCAGGACTATATCGACAGCTATTGGGGCGGCATGATCGAAAACGGGGCCACCAGTGCCTGGGAAGAATACATCCCGTCCCGCAGCGGCATCGAGCATTATCAGATGTACGGCGACAAATACGGCTGCTCTCTGTGCCATGCCTGGGGCAGCGGCCCGATCCTGCTGCTGGGCAAGTACTGCGCGGGTGTAAAGCCGACCGCTATAGGCACCGAGACCTTCGAAGTCGCGCCGCATCCGGGCCGGTATCAGCATTTTGACGCTGTTGTGCCGGTCGGAGAAGGCACGGTCAGCGTCCGTTACGCCGATGGCCATGTGACCGTCGAAACGGATGTGCCCGGGGGCACACTGCGGTTCGCCGGACAGGAAGTGCAGATCCCGGTGGGGAAGAGAGTGACGATCTGAAGCACTTTTAAAGAAAATAAAAGGCATGTCTATGGAGGTAGACAGTCTGAGATCCTGACGAAATAGTCAGGATCTTTTGTTTTGGACAAGGAAAACAAGAAAACATTCTATGTTGCGCATAAGTTGCGCAATCAAATCGATGATGATTTGTATATAATTCACAAAAACATAATTTGAATTTTGTATAATAAAACAGTTTGACAAATAATGCTCTTTGTAGTATAGTATGCGCAAAGCAAACGGTTGCGCATAAATGCCCATAATAAGAGCAAACGATTGCACATCAAATCTGAGGAGGAAAATACTATGAAGAAAAGCTTGCTTATGTTGCTTCTTGTCTGTGCCATGATCGTGACTATGCTGGCAGGCTGCGGAAAGAAAGCGGAAAATTCCGGTGCTGCGGCTGAGGAAGAGATCACAGATTACGGCAGCGGCGAGATCAAGATCTGGGTCGCTGAGAATGTAGTTGATTTTACCAAAGCCAAGGCAGAACAGTTCATCAAGGACAATGAGAAGTTCTCCGGCTATACCATCAAGGTCGAAGCCGTTGGTGAAGGCGATGCAGCCTCCAACATGATCACCGACGTTCAGGCTGGTGCTGATATCTACGGTTTCGCGCAGGATCAGCTGGCTCGTCTGGTCGCGGCCGGTGCCATAGCTCCGGTTCCGACGAACATCGCCGCTACCGTCAGCAGCGAGAACGATGAGCAGTCTGTAGCGGCTGCCACCATCGGTGATATCCTGTACTGCTATCCGACCACTTCCGACAATGGTTATTTCCTGTACTACGACAAGAGCGTCGTTACCGATCCGACTTCCGTAGACGCGATCCTCAAGGACTGCGAAGCGGCCGGCAAAGGTTTCTACTTTGAGATCAACAGCGGTTGGTATCAGACGGCCTTCTTCTTTGGAACCGGCTGCACCCTGACCTATGAGACCGACACGGCCGGTGCTTTCACTGCCTGCAATGCGGACTATGCCAGCGAGAACGGTGTAGCTGCTCTGAAGGCCATGATCGCGCTGCACAAGTCTCCGGCATTCAACAATGGTTCCAGCGTCAGCAACGCTGCCAATGTGGCTGCCATCGTCGATGGTACCTGGGATTCCGGCGCTGCCAAGGATCTGTTCGGTGAAAACTATGCCTGCGCCAAGCTGCCGAAGATCACAGTAGACGGCAAAGATTATCAGTTGGGCGGCTTCAGCGGTTACAAGCTGATGGGCGTCAAGCCGCAGGAAGAAGTCGGTAAACTGGCTGTCTGCAACGCGTTGGCTGCCTACCTGACCAGTGAAGAGGTCCAGGTCGACCGTTACAATGAAGTCGGTTGGGGTCCGTCTAACAAGAAGGCGCAGGAAAACGATGCTGTCAAGGCCGATGAAGCACTGGCCGCACTGCGTGAGCAGCTGACTTTCGATATGCCGCAGGGTCAGTACCCGGGCGACTATTGGGGCCTTGCCACTTCTCTGGGCGACTCCGTCATCGCGGGCGACTATGACAATGCCACGGACGAAGAACTCATGAGCGTTCTGACGACATTCCAGGATACCTGCAATTCCTACGTCAGCAAATAATTCTGATCAAACTCTGAACGGGCGGAGCAATTTGTAATGCTCTGCCCGTTTTTCAAAAGCGAGGCACATTATGGCAAAAAATGTATTCAGCCGTATCGGGACCGGGTTCCGCGTGTTGGGCGCTGATATCAAGGATATCGGCACGACCTTCGCGAAAGGTGACTGGAAGACCCGCATTTCCTATATAGTCATGGGTTTTGGCCAGCTGATGCGCGGGCAGATCGTCCGGGGCGTTACCTTCCTGGGACTGGAGATCCTGATGCTGTACTTCATCATCGGATTCGGCGCCCAGTATGTCAGCAAGCTCTCCACACTTGGAACGGTCGGTCGGATCGTTAATCCGAACGGTACCGTAACCTATGGAGACAACAGTTTCTTTATTCTGCTTTTCGGCATCCTTACGATCATCGTGATCCTGCTGCTGGTCCTGTTGTGGCGGATGAACGTTCGTCAGAACCGGGACGGCCAGCGGGCACTGGAAGAAGGAAAGCACCTTCCGACGAATCGGGAAGATCTGCATTCCCTGCTGCACGAGCGTTTCGACCGCACGCTGCTGGCGCTTCCGGTGACCGGTATCTTCATCTTTACTGTCCTGCCGATCCTGTTCATGATCGGTGTAGCGTTTACCAATTATGACAGTACCCACCAGCCGCCGGCCAACCTGTTCTCTTGGGTCGGGCTGGAAAACTTCAAGAACATCGTATCCCTGAACGGAGAAGGAAGCTTCGGCTCCACCTTCTTCAGCGTCCTGGGCTGGACGTTGATATGGGCGTTCTTTGCCACGTTCCTGACCTATTTCCTGGGCATGGCGGTGGCGATCCTCATCAACAAGAAGGGGATCCGCTTTAAGAAGATGTGGCGGACCATCCTGGTCATGACGATCGCGGTGCCGCAGTTCGTTTCCCTGCTGTACGTAGGCAAGATGTTCGCTTCGGACGGTCTGATCAACACCTACCTGATCAAATGGGGCATCATCTCCAAGGCGATCCCGTTCTGGAGCAACGCGACCTACGCCCGGATCCTGATCATTGTTATCAATCTGTGGATCGGTATTCCGTACACGATGCTGATCGTCACCGGCCTGTTGATGAATATCCCGGCGGAACTGTATGAAAGCGCAACGATCGACGGTGCCAACGCGTTCCAGACTTTCCGTAAGATTACTCTGCCGTACATGCTGTTCGTCACCGGTCCGTTCCTGCTGACACAGTTTATCGGCAACCTGAATAACTTCAACGTCATCTATCTGTTGACCCAGGGACAGCCACAGAGCATGGCCTTGTCGGGCAACGCCGGCTACACGGACCTTCTGGTCACCTGGCTGTACAAGATGACGGTCACGGACTCCAACTATAAGACAGCCGCTGTCATCGGTATCATGATCTTCATCGTAACCGCCGTGATCGCGACGATCGCCTACAATATGCTGCCGTCTGTTAAAGATGAGGAGGGATTCCAGTAATGGCTGAAAAGAAACTGCATAAGATCAAACGGCATAATACCGGCGCTTATATCGTGCTGGTCATTCTGAGCATCATTTGGCTCTTCCCGTTCATCTGTCTGGTGCTGCAGAGCTTCCGTTCCTATATTACGGAGCCGGGCGGCATGGTCAACTACCTGCTCCCGAAGCATTTCTCGCTGGATTCCTATAAGTTCCTGTTCAGCGAAGACTGCAAGTTCCTCCGGTGGTACGGTAATACGCTGATCATCGCACTGGCGGTCTCGATCCTGCAGACCATGGTCATCATCGGCGTCAGCTACGCGCTGTCCCGGACCCGTTTCAAAGGACGCAAGGCATTGATGAACATCTGGCTGGTCCTGG
>ONBQ01000187.1 GCA_900316145.1 uncultured Eubacteriales bacterium | reverse complement strand
GATTATTTGTGTGGTAACAAACATTATACAGGAAAGATCGTGGCTCTTCCACTTTTTCTTTTTACACCATTATATGGGCATTACTTTTTTTGGGTTTTTGAAGGGCTTTTTCGCTTCTAAGACCCGGCCAAAGGGACTTATTTGCTTAGGATAAGCAACGATGACAATACAAAAGAGCGTACGAAAATCGTTTCCATACGCTCTTTTCAACTCTTACAGGTGGAAGGGCTGCACATCCTCGACCGCGTGTACGGGCAGAATGCGCTCATCCTCATGGTCGATGTCGATCAGGATATATTTGTCATTGCCCATCCCAAGTTCTTTCATGTAGGAGAGCTGGCGGAACCCATGACGGGAGGTGATGCGCTCTTCCATGGCATGGCGGTCCTTCTCGTTCATGGCCAGGATCAGATCGACGGACGCCTGATCCACAGCAAGGATATCCACGGAACCCACGATACCCACGTTCGGCGTGACGACAGGCTGGGCGCCTACGCCTTCACAGTCACAGGAGACGGAAATGTTGCGCAGGACGTTCACATAAGTAACTTGCTTGCCGAAGTGATCGATGGTGGCCTTGGTGCTTTCGGAGATCTTTTCCATCAGCTCTTCCTGAACGACGCCCCAGTCATTGCCGTCTTTGGCATGGATCATGCCCTTGCCGATGCGGCCATCTGCGCAGCCGATGCCGATGTTCTTGTTGGAGCCGCCGAAGCCGCCCATGGCATGGCCTTTAAAGTGTGTAAGTACGACCAGAGAATCATAGGTAGGAAGACTTTTGCCGACATACATTTCGGTGAACCACTTGCCTCCCTTGACCGGCAGGGTGGTGGTGCCATGCTCGTCGGTGATATCGACCGTGGTGAAATCGGTCCAGCCGTTGATCTTCAGCGTTTCACGGTGCTGCTCGGTGGTGTAGCGGTCCCCATCATAGAAGGTGTTGGTCTCGACGATCGTGGCATCCGGCAGTTCCTTCTGCATGAATTCCTTCACCCACGCCGGCGGAATGATGTTCGGGCCGTGCGGCTCGCCGGTGTGCAGTTTGATAGCGACCTTTCCTTTGATGTTAGCGTTGATGCGCTCATAGATCTTTTCAATGCCTTCCGGACTAAGATCACGGGTGAAATATACGATAGATTCATTACCGGTACGCTCGGAATAGGGAACATAACGTTCTCCGCCGGTACCGGGCTGAATGTTCTGGGACATGAATCATACGCTCCTTTCTGATGATAGGACCATTATAGCATAGCCAGTCAATAGGGAAAGCGGTTTGAATTTGAAGTCTGCCTATGGTAAGATAACAAGAAAGACCACTTAATTATATATCCTGGAGGATCAGAGCATGTTCACGATCACAAAAGAACAGGCCAGACAGTTCATCCTTGCCAGGCAGGGACTGATCGGCCCGCACCGCTTTGCGGGGAAAGAGGGAGCCTGTGCCTTCGTCCGACAGGCAGGGTGCATCCAGTTCGACCCCGTGGATGTTTGCGGTAAAAACGCGGAGCTTACGCTGCGATCCCGCGTCAAAGGGTTCCGGAAATCCATGCTTCAGGAGCTTCTGTACAAGGACCGGAAACTGGTGGACTACGCGGACAAGGAGCTTTCCATCTGGCCGGTGGAAGACTGGCCTTACTTTTCATCCTATCGGGAGCGCAGCCGTAGGCTGGGAGAGACGTTTGAAGGCCTGTCTGCCCTGAAAGACCAGGCCGTCGCCTATATGCGGGACCACGGCCCGGTGTGCAGCGATACCCTGCCCATCCAGGGAGAGATCTTCTGGCATTCCTCCATGCACTGGAGCGGAAACTGGGATAAGAAATCAAAGGCTGCCCGGTCCGTCCTGGAACAGCTGTATACCGACGGGGATGTGATCATCCATCACAAAAACGGAAGCCGTAAATACTACGACCTGGCGGAACGGTACCTGCCGGCCTCCCTCTTGAATGCTGAAAACCCATGCAAAAATGAAGAAGACTTTCTGGCCTGGCGCATGCTTCGACGGATCGGCGCAGTAGGCCTGCTTTGGGATAAAAACAGCCCGGCCTTTCTGGGCATGGAGCTAAGCGTGGAAAAACGTAAAAAGACCCTTGCCGCACTGACAGAACAGGGGAGCATCCGGTCCGTCATGGTGGAAGGAATCAAAACGCCATTTTACTACCGTTCCGAAGACCACGCCCTGCTGTGCAGCGTCCTGGAAGGCCAGACAGACCTGAAACCCCGCATGGAATTTCTGGCTCCCCTCGACCCGCTCCTGTGGGATAAGGCGCTGATCCTCTCTCTTTGGGATTTCCGCTACGCCTGGGAGATCTATACGCCCGCCTCCAAGCGGCAATATGGTTACTACACCCTCCCGATCCTTTACGGAGACCGCTTCATCGGCCGTATCGAAACGGTGGCAGATCGGAAGGAACACATCCTTCGAGTGAAGGGACTGTGGTGGGAACCGGACATTCGCCAGACGAAAAAGCTGCAGACAGCACTGGAGCGCACACTGCGAAGCTTCGCGAAGTTTAATGACTGCCAAAGGGTTGAGAGTGTGGAATAAAAGGAGTATGATTATAGAGAAGACATAAAAAAATCCGACAAATGTCGGATCAGATGCTGCACCATGCAGCTGAGATGTCGGCTTTTCCAAAAAGGAAACCTTATTTGAACTCGCCTTGTTAATTCGTCTATAGAATATGATGTGACACTTGTGTATGAGAAACGAGATAGATAATCTTCATGAAATCATGAACTGTGATTTTACGAATGCGGATGGAATCACAGATTACCAAATAAAAACTTTTGAGGTCACAAATTGTGACCTCAAAGATGGAGGTACAAATGGCAAAGAATGGACAGGAGCAGACAACGGATATTATTCCTGATATAGTGGAAACCCAAGATATTAAAAACTTGATTTATGTTGTTCGTGGGAAGCAGGTGATGTTGGATAGTGACCTTGCTATGCTCTATCAGGTTGGAACAAAGGTTTTCAATCAGGCGGTAAGTAGGAACATAGAGCGATTTCCAGAGAATTTCAGATTTCAGCTGACGAAAGAGGAATTTGATTCTTTGAGGTCACAAATTGCAACCTCAGACGGAAGAGGCGGCAGGAGATATAGACCATATATGTTTACGGAGCAGGGAATAGCTATGCTATCTGGTGTTCTCCGGAGCGATGTGGCGGTTCAGGTGTCGATTCGCATAATGAACACATTTGTTGAGATGCGACGGTTTATAGCTAATAATGCGCTTCTCTTTGAGAAAGTAAGCGATATAGAGTTGAAACAGCTGGAATACCAGAAAAGAACGGATGAGCGGTTTGATAAGGTTTTTCAGTATATCGAAGATCATGCAGAATCGGAGCAGAAGATATTCTTTGACGGCCAGATCTATGATGCCTTCAGCATGATCACTTCTATTATCCAGAAGGCACAGAATGAGATTATTCTGATAGACGGATATGTGGATATCGATACCTTAAACATTCTGGCAAAGAAGAATGCCGGCGTTGATGTGAAGATATATACATATGCGAGTGCTCCGCTTACAAACAGAGATGCGGCTAATTTCAATGCGCAGTATCCGACATTAACGGTAAAGAAAACGCAGGTATTTCATGACAGATTTATCATTCTGGACGGAAAAACTGCATATCATATAGGCGCTTCCATAAAGGATGCAGGGAAGAAGTGCTTTGGCATTTCATTATTAGAAGATCCGGGAATGGTAACAGATCTGCTAAGTCGGTTGAGGACGGTGTAGGTCAATGTCAATACGTTGACTGCATATATTTTTATGGAGATGTGGCATATGAAAAAGAGAATGGATTGGGCGGAACTATGATCTGGCTTAACGGCTCCTTTGAAAATGTGAGTACGGTAGATCTTGATGCAGACGGAATCCCGGTAAAAGCGTACATAGCAGTATTTACCGATGAAGAAGGTCATCAGTGGTTAGCGGAACTGGATTTGGATTATTTTACGGAGATTGAAAAATACACGGATATTGAAGGTCACACCCTTTGCCTTTGTGGAAGTTATGAGGGTTATTCCGAGGTATATGCCATGCCAGTGTTTTTAATGGAGAAGGTATTTGATCAAAAGACTGGAAATATGATGTTTTCGCCCTGGTTTGAAAATGCTGGATGAACACCTGCTTGTGGAGAGAAAAGAGAATAAGAATTATCACGTCGCTTTCTCCACCTTGCTTTCCTTCAGCCGCTTTTGTATAATAGAATCAACCAAACCGTAACACCAATACTTCCCATAAAGAAAGGATCACATCATGGAAAAATGGACGAGAGCCCGGTTCCTGCCGGGGCTGCCGCTGGGTAAGGATGGCCGCAGAGTAACGGCCAGCAAGGAGCATATCGAGATCGCGAAGGACGCGGCGAAAGAGGGTATGGTCCTGCTGAAGAATGAGAAGAAGACGCTGCCGCTGGCCGAGGGTACCAAGATCGCGCTGTTTGGCAAGGCCACATTTGACTATGTCAAGGGCGGCGGCGGATCGGGCGATGTCACGGTGCCGTACATCCGCAATATCTATGACGGCCTGCTTGAGGTCGTAGATCCGGCCACTATTTTCCCGGATTCAGCCGCGTATTATAAGACGGAAGTCGAGAAGCAGTATGCCGAGGGCAAGGTGCCGGGCATGGTCGTGGAGCCTGTGGTGCCGGAGGATATTCTGAAAAAGGCCCGGGCGTTTACTGACACGGCCATCATCTCCATCAGCCGGTTCTCTGGCGAGGGCTGGGACCGCAAGAGCACGGATGATCATCAGACGAACCATGCCGGCCGGGAAGATGGCGGCGTGTGGGATATGTGCAACGCGATCTTCGAGCATGGTGATTTCTACCTGAGTGACGCGGAAGCGGCCATGATGCAGAAGGTGACGGAAGCTTTTGACAAGGTCATCGTGGTGCTGAACACCGGCGGTATGATCGAAACGGCGTCGCTGAAGGAAAATGAGAAGGTCGGCGCGGTGCTTCTGGCCTGGCAGGGCGGCATCGAGGGTGGCCTGGCGGCCGCTGAGCTCATCATGGGTAAAGGAAATCCGTCCGGCAAGCTGAACGACACCTTCGCCCGGCGCCTGGAGGATTATCCGGGTTCGGCCACGTATTTTGAGTCCGATGACTATGTGAATTACTTTGAAGATATCTATGTTGGCTATCGCTATTTCGAGACCATCCCCGGCATGGCAGAGAAGGTCGTCTATCCCTTTGGTTACGGCCTGTCTTATACCACCTTCGCGCTGGGCCAGCCTTCGGTAGTGGTGGCTGACGGGCAGGTGACGGCCTGCGTCAAGGTCACCAACACCGGTGAATACGCGGGCAAAGAGGTCGTGCAGGTATATGTCGAGGCGCCGCAGGGCAAGCTTGGCAAGCCGGCGCGCGTTCTGGCCGGATTCCGCAAGACCCGCCTCCTTCAGCCGGGGGATGAGCAGAACGTCATCATTCGCTTCCCGATCAGCCAGCTGGCTTCGTACGATGATCTGGGCAAGGTCCAGAAGAGCGCCTGGGTGCTGGAGCAGGGTGAATACAAGTTCCACATCGGCACCTCCGTCCGGGATACGGTCCTGGCAGAGACCACCTATACAGAGCCTTCCGACCGTGTCGTAGAGCAGCTGTCGGAGAAGATGGCGCCGGCACGTCTGGAAAAGCGACTGCTTTCGGATGGCAGCTATGAAGAACTGCCCACCTGGGATCAGCCTATGGCAGAGCCGGCGGACCGCGGCTATCTGAAGCCGGCGACCCGTGCCGTACCGGCCATTGACCGCCGCTTTATGGACAAGCCGCAGCTGATCGACGTAGTAAACGGCAAGACCACGTTGGAAGAACTGATTGCCGCGATGAGCGATGAGGACCTGGCGCATCTGATGGGCGGCCAGCCGAATACCGGCGCGGCCAATACCTTCGGCTACGGCAACAACGAAGTATTCGGCATTCCGAATATCATGACCGAGGACGGCCCGGCAGGCGTACGTTTCCACAAAGTGACCGGCCTGACCGCCACTGCCTTCCCGTGCTCCACGCTTTTGGCCTGCTCCTGGGATCCGGAAGTGTGCGAGAAGATCGGACGCACAGGCGCTTTGGAAGCGAAGGAAAACAACATCGGCGTATGGCTGACGCCTGCGGTCTGCATCCACAGAAATCCGCTGTGCGGACGCAACTTTGAATATTATTCTGAAGATCCGCTGCTGGCCGGCAAGCTGGCCTCCGCTATGGTGCGCGGCATCCAGAGCCAGCACATCGCGGCCACGCCTAAGCACCTGGCCCTCAACAACAAAGAATTCAACCGCAAGAATTCGGACTCCCGCGCGTCGGAGCGCGCCATTCGCGAGATCTACCTGAAGCAGTTTGAGATCATCGTAAAAGAATCCCATCCGTGGAGCATCATGTCCTCCTACAACATCATCAACGGCCACCGCGCCTCGGAAAACAAGGACATGCTGATCGGCATCCTGCGTGACGAGTGGGGCTGGGACGGTATGATCACCACCGACTGGTGGACCTACGGCCTGCATGCACAGGAAGCCATGGCCGGCAATGATATGAAGATGGGACTGGGCTTCCCGGAAGAACTGATGGCGGCCTTGGAAGAGGGAACACTGACCCGCGAAGCGATGGAGACCTGCGCCAAGCACATCCTGACGCTCATCATGCGGATCGACTAAGGAGAAACGATGAAGAAACTATCTTTTAACACAAATTGGACATGTAATGGAAAGGCGGTCATGCTGCCGCACGACGCAATGATCACGGAGAAGCGCAGCCAGGACGCCTCGGACGGCGGACATGGTTACTTCCCCGGCGGGGTGTACACCTATGAGAAAACCTTTACCGCCCCGGAGGAGTGGAAAGACAAGACCGTCCTTGTGGAATTTGAAGGTGTCTACCGCAATGCCGAGATCTGCCTGAACGGGGAGAAGATCTTCTCCCACGCCTATGGCTATACGGGCTTCTTTGTGGAACTGTCCGGGCTCAACTACGGGGCGGACAACACGCTGACCGTTGTGGCGGATAACTCCAAACTGCCCAACTCCCGCTGGTACTCCGGCTCCGGTATCTACCGTCCGGTCTGGCTCTATATCTGCGAAAAGGACGGCCTGCGTCCTGCAAGCGTCAAGCTGACCACGATCTCTTATGATCCGGCGGTGGTGCGCGTGCAGTCTCCCGTTTCGGTACGGGCTACCCTGGCCGGGATCTCCGGCGAAGGGACGGACTTTGTGCTCCACATCCCCGGCGCGAAGCTTTGGTCGGAGGAAGATCCGCATCTTTATGATGTGAAGATCGTATGCGGCCAGGAAGAGATCACGATCCCTTACGGCATCCGCAAGATCGAATGGTCCAACAATGGACTGTTCATCAACGGAAAAGAAACCCTGCTGCGCGGCGCCTGTGTCCATCATGACAACGGCATCATCGGCGCAGCCTCCTTCCCGGAAAGTGAAGAACGCCGCGTCAGGATCTTGAAAGAGAATGGATTCAACGCGATCCGCTCGTCCCACAACCCGGCCTCGACCGCCATGATCGAAGCCTGTGACCGCTTAGGCATGTTTGTGATGGATGAGACCTATGACATGTGGTACAACCGCAAGACCGCCAATGATTACGGCCTGGACTGGGAAGCCAACTGGCGTGCCGACCTCGCCGCCATGATCAGCCGGGACATCAATCATCCCTCCGTCATTCTCTATTCCATCGGAAATGAAGTGGGTGAGCCGGCTGAGGCGAAGGGCCTGGAAATGGCCAAAGCGCAGATCGACCTGTGCCACGAACTGGATGACAGCCGCCCTGTCACCTGCGGCACCAACCTGATGATCATGGTGCGGGCCGGTCAGGGCAAGAGCATGTATAAGGACGGCGCCCAGACCACCGGCAACATCAAACAAAAAGAAGGCACCGGCGAGGCGAAAAACGCCAGCCTGGCCTTCAATATCGTGACCAGCTACCTGGGAACGATGATGAACAAAGCCGGCAACTCCAAGAAGGCGGACCAGATCACAAGCCCCTTCCTGGATATGCTGGACATCGCAGGCTATAACTACGGCTCCGGCCGCTATCCGCTGGAAGCCAAGGCCCATCCGAACCGCGTGATCTTCGGGTCGGAGACCTTCCCGCAGGAGATCGGCAAGAACTGGGATATGGTTAAGAAATATCCCTACCTGGTGGGCGACTTCATGTGGACCGGCTGGGATTACCTGGGCGAAGCCGGCATCGGCGCCTGGAGCTACACCGGCGGCATGCCCTTCAACCGGCCCTATCCGTGGATCCTGGGCGGCGCCGGCGTCATCGACATCCTGGGCAACCCGGACGGCTCCTGCCGCTACGCAGCCACCGTGTGGGGCAAAGCAGACGGACCGCAGATCGCGGTGCGTCCGGTCAACCACCCCGGCGTGCGTCCCTCCAAGTCATCCTGGCGAGGCACCAACGCCATGCTCAGCTGGAGCTGGGGCGGCTGTGTGGGCAACAAAGCCGAGGTAGAAGTCTACTCCCAGGCGGCCTCGGTCGAACTGGAACTCAATGGCCGCTCGCTTGGCCGCAAAAAGATCAAGAACTACCAGGCCATGTTCACGATCAAGTATGAACCCGGCACCCTCGTTGCCATCTCCTATGACGCGAAAGGCAAGGAAACGGGCCGCAACGAGTTAAAGTCCGCCGCGGGCAGCATCCGCGTGGTAGCGCGGCCGGAAAAGACGACCGCCCGTCCCGGCGAGATCCTCTACATTCCAGTTACCGTGGAAGGTGAGAACGGCGTCGTCGAAAGCAACGCGGACCGCACCTTAAGCGTCTCCGTAGAAGGCGGGGAACTTTTGGCCTTCGGTTCCGCGAACCCCTGCACGAAGGAAGAATACCACACTGGCACATTCACGACCTATTACGGCCGCGCCTTGGCCATCGTTCGGGCCGGCACGGAAAACGTGGTGCTGAAAGTGCAAGATGGTGACACAACCTGCACTGCCCAGATCATGGTAGAAGGGTAAAAAAAGGGCGTGTGAAAAACGATGAATGCAAACAAGTTTTTCATACGCCTGTTTTATTTGAGGATCTTGTCATTACTCCCTTTTGGTCGATCAACTGCGGGTGGCGTTACTTGATTTTGGACACACTATATCTCAAAATCAAGTAGTGTCAAAACTGATTACTTGGTTTTCTTCATATAGTCGGCGAGGATACAGTAATCTTTTTGGATAAAATGACTCTTCTCGGAAAACACTACTTGATTATGTTCTGATTATCGATAAAATCAGGTAAAAATGATAGTTTGCAGGAATATATTACTTGATTTGACTGCGCCAATTTTCAAAATCAAGTAGCCGATCGAAATAGTACTGTATTTGAATGAAAAGAAAGTGAGGATCAAGTAATCGGGAGGTGTGTGTTTCACATCTCCTTTTTGTTAGCGGTTCCGGCTAAACTACAGAAACCAAGTCACGAACGTTTATGGTGCAATCCTGTCAGATCAGTCCGGCTTTGTGCATCTCTTCCCGGATCTTTTCCAGGACGGGGCCGGAGCTGGGCAGGTTAGGAGTATAGGGCAGGCCCACGTCCAGACCGCGCAGGTTGGCCATGTCCTTGG
>ONBQ01000136.1 GCA_900316145.1 uncultured Eubacteriales bacterium | reverse complement strand
TGACCATGGAGATAATGCAGAAGGTGGCCGCAAAGCACGGCCTTGTGTGCCTGCTCCACGAAAAACCGTTTGCCGGAGTAAACGGCAGCGGCAAGCACAACAACTGGTCGATAGCCACCGACTCGGGACAGAACCTTCTCTCCCCCGGCGAGACGCCTTATGAAAACGCGCAGTTCCTGCTGTTTTTGTGTGCCGTGATCAAAGCGGTCGATGATTATCAGGATCTGCTGCGTCTGTCCGTGGCGACGGCCGGCAATGATCACCGTCTAGGCGCCAATGAAGCGCCGCCGGCCATCATCTCCATGTTCCTGGGCGATGAGCTGAGCGCCGTTCTGGACGCGATCGAGACTGGAAAGCCCTATCAGGGCACGCAAAAGCAGACCATGAAGCTGGGTGTTGACGTCCTGCCGCGCTTCAGCCGGGATAACACGGACCGCAACCGAACTTCGCCCTTTGCCTTTACCGGCAATAAGTTTGAATTCCGCAGTCTGGGTTCTTCCAACAGTATTGCCTGTGTTAATATCATGCTCAACAGCGCGGTGGCGGAGTCCCTGAAGATCTACGCGGACCGTCTGGAACAGGCGGACGATTTCGAGACGACGCTGCACGAGATGATCCGTAAGACCATTAAGGATCACAAGCGCATCATCTTCAACGGCAATGGCTATGATGAAAGCTGGGTCAAGGAAGCGGTCGAAACCAGAGGCCTTTTGAACTATAAGACGACGCCGGACTGCATGCCTCATTTGCTGGATGAAAAGAATGTGAAGATGCTGACGGCCCATAAGGTCTTTACCGAGACCGAGATCAGATCCCGCGTAGAGATCATGCTGGAAAACTACTGTAAAACGGTGGTCATCGAGGCCAACACCATGGTGCGCATGGCCCGGACCCGCATCATTCCGGCGGTGGAAGGATACGCGGCAGAACTGGCGCAGAATGCGGCGGCCAAGGCGACGCTGAATGCCGGCATCCCCTTTGGCTATGAAGCCAAGACCGTTAAACGTCTTTCTATTCTCGTCGACCAGATGGCAGATCAGGCAGATGCACTGGAAAAAGCGGTGGAAGCTTTGGACGGCTGTGAGGATATCATCACAGAATCCTACAGGATCCGCGATGAAGTACTGCCGAAGATGGATGCGCTCAGAAGTCCGGCGGATGAGGCGGAAACGCTGACCTCCAAGAAATACTGGCCTTTCCCCAGCTATGGTGATCTGTTATTTAGTGTGAAATGATGAGGTATCGTTATGAGTGAATTATATCAGGTATGGTTTTTGATTGGAGCGGCACTTGTTTTCTGGATGCAGGCCGGCTTTGCGATGGTGGAGGCAGGTTTTACCAGAGCTAAGAATACCGGAAACATCCTGATGAAGAATCTGATGGATTTCTGTATCGGGACCGTGATGTTCATTTTGATCGGTTTCGGATTGTTTCTGGGTGAAGACCTGATAGGACTGATCGGAAAGCCCGGGTTTGATATCTTTACGGATTACGCCCATTTTGACTGGTCCAATTTCGTATTCAACCTGGTCTTTTGCGCCACGACGGCGACCATCGTCTCCGGGGCGATGGCTGAAAGGACACGATTCCTGTCCTACTGCGTTTATTCCGCGGTCATCTCCGCTATCATCTACCCGGTCGAGGCTCACTGGACATGGGGAGGAGGATGGCTGGCTCAGATCGGTTTCCATGATTTCGCAGGTTCGAACTGCATCCATATGGTCGGAGGCATCTGCGCGTTGATCGGCGCCTATATGGTAGGCCCGCGTATCGGAAAGTTTAAACGGGATAAGAACGGAAAAGTCATAAAGATCGGCGCGTTCCCCGGACATAATCTGCCTCTTGGTTGCCTTGGCGTGTTTATCCTTTGGCTGGGATGGTACGGCTTTAACGGCGCCGCGGCAACTTCGGTCCCGGAGCTGGGTTCCATCTTTCTGACCACTACGATCGCGCCTTCCGTAGCAACTGTCGTCTGCATGATCTTCACATGGATCCGCTACGGCAAGCCGGATGTGTCCATGTGCCTGAATGCTTCCCTGGCGGGACTTGTAGCGATCACAGCCCCTTGTGATGTCTGTGACGCTTTCGGATCCATCGTGATCGGTGCCGTGGCAGGCGTGCTGGTGGTATTCGGGGTATGGCTGCTGGATCATAAACTTCATATCGATGATCCTGTCGGCGCGGTTGCGGTCCATTGTTTGAACGGTATTTGGGGAACCATTGCGGTCGGCCTGTTTGCGACAGGCTCTGCTCCGGCCTTTGCCCGGGGCATCGGAGATGGAACGATCTTCGGGGCGAACCAGATCGCAGGAGCCGGCTTCTTCTACGGCGGCGGATTCAAACAGCTGGGTATCCAACTGCTGGGTATGGGATCGACCCTTCTCTGGACAGCCGTGACCATTAGCATCGCTTTCCTGGTGATCAAAAAGATCTTCGGCTTGCGCGTTTCCAGAGAGGAAGAAGTGACCGGTCTGGATGCTTCCGAACATGGGCTGCCTTCTGCCTACAGCGGATTCAGCATGTCTCCGGAATATATAGAAGAAGGAGAGGATCCGATCCTGGTTGATGGCGATACTCCGGCTGCGGAGGCGATTCCGGTCAGAAAGGTTCCAACCTTTGAGGAAGGAGCGGGTCCGAAGTTCACCAAGGTCGAGATCGTATGCAAGGAAGCCCGTCTTGAGGCTTTGAAGAATGCCATGATGCAGATCGGCATCACCGGCATGACCGTATCCCACGTTTTGGGCTGCGGCGCGCAGAAAGGCAAGCCGGAATACTATCGCGGTGTTCAGGTGGAAGCCAACCTCCTGCCGAAGGTCCAGATGGATATCGTCGTCAGCGCCGTGCCGGTGCGTAAAGTCATCGAAACGGCCAAGAAGGTCCTCTATACCGGACATATCGGCGATGGCAAGATCTTTGTG
The DNA here is from genome assembly GCA_900316145.1 of uncultured Eubacteriales bacterium. GTDB lineage: Bacteria > Bacillota > Clostridia > Lachnospirales > Bianqueaceae > RUG159. The sequence continues at coordinate 8,860 of ONBQ01000136.1, read as the reverse complement.
TATGATGTGGAAAATGTCGTGAAGGTCCGTACGGGCGAAGAAGGTTATGACGCCCTGCAGGATGAGGAATAAACAGGCGCCTTCATGGTTATCTTTGCTGTGGGCAGCTTTAGGCGCCTGCCGAAATCGCCAATGGTGGTTTCCGAGGAGAATAGATCTGTATGTGTTCAATAATGGTATACTGCGGCAGACATGCCAAAAGAGACAAATTTGAAGAAGGCTTTGCCCGGACCGTTTCCCGCGGTCCGGACGAAAGCCGGATCATAGAGTTTCCGGCCGGACTGATGGGCTTCCATCGCCTGGCCATCATGGGGCTGACTCCGGAAGGAATGCAGCCCTTTCAGCATAAGAAAAACTATCTGGTGTGCAACGGCGAGATCTACGGGTTTCATGCGCTGCGCGAGGATCTGATCCGAAAAGGATATACTTTTCAAAGCGACAGCGACTGTGAGATCCTCCTTCCTTTGTATGAGCAGTATGGGACAGAGATGTTCCGGATGCTGGACGCGGAGTTCGTCCTGGTGCTCTACGACGGAGTAAAGGATGAATTCATCGCCGCCAGGGACCCCATCGGGATCCGGCCCATGTATTATGGATACGATGAAGAAGGTCAGATCCTTTTTGCCAGTGAGGCGAAAAACCTGGTCGGCCTGGTAGAAAAGATCCGCCCGTTTCCGCCGGGACATTATTATAAAGACGGGGAATTTATCCAATACCGGGATATTACGGAGGTCCCGGAAGTATCAGCTGATGATACCGAAGATATCTGCCGCAGGATCCGGGAAAAACTGATCCGGGGCGTGTCCAAGCGTCTGATCTCCGACGCAAAGGTCGGGTTTCTTTTGTCCGGAGGCCTGGATTCTTCCCTGGTCTGCGCCATCGCGGCTAAGAAGTGCGACCGGCCCATCCGGACCTTCGCCATTGGCATGACGGAAGACGCCATCGATCTGAAATACGCCAGACAGGCGGCAGATTTCATCGGCAGTGCGCACACCGAAGTCTATATGACGCCGGAAGACGTGACGGAAGCCCTGGAGGAAGTCATTCATCTGCTGGGCACCTATGATATCACGACGATCCGCGCCAGCATGGGCATGTATCTGGTTTGTAAGTGGATCCATGAAAACACCGATATCCGGGTCCTTCTGACGGGAGAGATCTCGGACGAACTGTTTGGATATAAATATACCGATTTTGCCCCCTCAGCGGAGGCTTTTCAGGCCGAATCCGTAAAACGTGTGAGGGAGCTTCACATGTATGACGTGCTGCGGGCGGACCGCTGCATTTCTGTCAATTCCCTGGAAGCCCGTGTGCCCTTTGGAGACCTGGACTTCGTATCCTATGTGATGTCCATCGATCCAGCGAAGAAGATGAATATCTACGGTAAGGGAAAGTATCTGCTGCGGAAGGCTTTTGAGGGGCAGGGACTACTGCCCGATCCGATCCTGTGGCGGGAAAAGGCGGCCTTTTCCGATGCGGTCGGACATTCGATGGTGGATGACCTGAAAGCTTTCGCGGAGAAGCAGTACGCCGATGAGGAATGGGAAGAACGCTGCAGGAATTACACCTTCGCGCAGCCTTTTACCAAGGAGTCCCTGCTGTATCGGGAGATCTTTGAAAAGTATTATCCCGGCCAGGCGGAGATGGTTGCCGGGTTCTGGATGCCGAACAAGGAATGGGAGGGATGCGATGTGGACGACCCGTCCGCGCGCGTGCTCTCCAACTATGGAGACAGCGGAAAATGATCCACGAAGAATGCGGCGTGTTTGGACTTTATGCCGAAACACCGGTCGAGGCTGCCCATCTGGCATATTATGGCCTGTTCGCCCTGCAGCATCGGGGGCAGGAAAGCTGCGGCATCATCGTTAATGAGGATGGCTTGTTCCACGGGCACAAGGACCTGGGGCTGGTCAGCGAGGCTTTCCCGGAGGATGTGATCCGAAAGTTCCCCTTAGGAAGGATCGCGGTGGGCCATACCCGCTACGGTACGACCGGGGCCTCCAGCCGGCGCAACATCCAGCCCATAGAAGTCAATCATCAGAAGGGCAAGATGGCCCTGGCGCATAACGGCAATCTGTCCAACGCGGCCGAGCTCAGAGACAAGCTGGAGCTTTCTGGTGCGATCTTTCATACGACCAGTGACACGGAGACCATCGCGTACATCATTACACGGGAGCGGTTAAAAAGTCCTTCGATCGAGGAGGCTTTAAGCCGGGCCATGGATACGCTGGAAGGAGCTTACTCGCTGGTCCTGATGTCAGCGCAGAAGCTGATCTGCGCCAGGGATCCGCACGGGTTCCGGCCGTTGTGCTATGGCCAGACACCGGATGGGACCTATATCGTGGCCTCCGAAAGCTGCGCGATCCATGCGGTGGGCGGCCGGGTGATCCGCGACATCTTGCCGGGCGAGATCCTGACTTTTGGACCGGATGGCGTGCGTTCCAACCGGGAACACTGTGGAAAGCGGAAAAAGCAGCTTTGCGTTTTTGAATATATCTATTTTGCCCGGCCGGATTCTGTGATCGATGGACGCGCCGTGCAGACGGCCAGAAACAAGGCGGGTCAGATCCTGGCCAAGGTGCACCCTGCGGAAGCGGATGTCGTGATCGGCGTGCCGGATTCGGGCCTGGACGCAGCGCTTGGTTTCAGCTGGGAATCCGGGATTCCCTATTCGATCGGCCTGATCAAGAATAAATATATCGGGCGGACCTTCATCGCGCCGGACGGGCGGCTGGACCAGGTCAAGATCAAACTGGCCGCGGTCGAAGAAGTCGTCAAAGGAAAACGGGTCGTCCTGGTGGATGATTCGATCGTGCGCGGTACGACCTGCGGCCGGATCATCGAACTGCTGCGGGAAGCAGGTGCCCTGGAGGTCCATATGCGGGTCTCCGCGCCGCCCTTTCTGCATCCCTGCTACTACGGGACGGATATCGATTCGGAGGACCAGCTGATCGCGAACCATCTAAGCGTTCCGGAGATCGCGGAGAAGATCAAGGCGGATTCTCTAGGGTATCTGCCGACCTGGGCTCTGCCATTGCTCGCAGGAGACGAAGGCATCTGCAGCGCCTGTTTTACCGGCCATTACCCGACCACGGTCCCGAAAAATGTCTGCAAAGACCGATTTGAAAGAAGGCTGTCATGGAAAGAAAACTAATCCTGGAGGATGGAACGGTCCTGACCGGACAGGGCTTTGGCTCTTCAGAGGGAAAGGTGCTGGAGATCGTATTCAATACATCCATGGTGGGATATCAGGAGATCCTCTCGGATCCCTCCTATACCGACCAAGCTGTAGTCATGACCTATCCCTTGATCGGCAATTACGGCATGGCAGAAGCGGACTATGAAACAAGGATCCCCACGATCGGCGCGCTGATCGTCAGGGAATACAATGACATGCCCTCGAATTATCGGAGCAGCCAAAACCTTCGATCGGTGATGGAGCAATATGGAATCTGCGGGATCGAAGGCGTTGACACCCGGAGGCTGACCCGTCATATCCGTGATCATGGCAGTGGGAAGGTGCTGCTAACTGATGCTGCAACTCCGATAGAAGAAGGCCTGCAACGGCTTAGGAGGACCGAACTGCCGCACACCGCCGTTTCCCGGGTCAGCCGTATCGATGTGGAGGAGATCCCTGGGAAGGGACCTCACATCGTTCTGATCGACTGCGGCGCGAAGGAGAACATCGTCCGATCGTTGGTAAGACGCGGCGCAAGGGTCACCATCGTGCCTTGGAAGATGCCTTCGGACCGGATCCTCGCCAGAAGACCGGATGGCGTCCTGATCTCCAACGGCCCCGGAGATCCGATCGACGTGCCGGAAACGATCCAAACAGTAAAAGAACTGATCGGCAAGGCGCCACTGTTCGGCATTTGCCTGGGTCACCAGATCCTGTCTCTGGCTTACGGGGCCAGTACGTATAAACTGAAATTCGGTCACCGAGGAGGAAATCATCCGGTCAAAGATCTGAGAACAGGGAGGATCGAGATCACGTCCCAGAACCATTCCTACGCGGTCGATGCAGAAAGCCTCCGGAGGACACCGCTTCAGATTACCCATATCAATCTGCTGGACCAGACAGTGGAGGGCGTTTCCTGTGAAAAAGACCGGGCTTTCAGTGTGCAGTATCACCCTGAAAGCGCACCGGGTCCGGAAGACAGCGGCTATCTGTTTGACCGCTTTTTAGAAAGGCTGTAAGACCATGCCGAAACGTACGGATATCCATAAGATCCTGGTGATCGGCTCCGGCCCGATCGTGATCGGTCAGGCCGCGGAGTTCGATTATGCTGGGACCCAGGCCTGCCTGGCCTTGAAGGAAGAAGGCTATGAGGTCATCCTGTGCAACTCCAACCCCGCCACCATCATGACGGATCCACAGATGGCGGATAAAGTCTATATGGAACCTTTGACGCTGGAGTATATGGCCAAGATCATTCGTCTGGAAAGACCGGACGCCATCCTGCCGGGGATCGGCGGACAGACCGGCCTGAATCTGGCCATGCAGCTGGAAAAGAAGGGGGTCCTGAAGGAATGTCAGGTGGAACTTTTAGGAACCGACAGTACGAGCATCGAACAGGCGGAAGACAGGGAATGCTTTAAGAAGCTCTGTGAGCGGCTCGGGGAGCCGGTCCTGCCTTCAGAGATCGCTTCTTCTATGGAAGAGGGAAGAAAGGCGGCAGCCGATATCGGTTTCCCGGTGGTCCTGCGTCCGGCCTTTACCCTGGGAGGGACCGGCGGAGGATTTGCGGATAATGAAGACGAGATGGAAGAATTGCTGAAAAACGCCCTTTCACTGTCTCCGGTCCATCAGGTGCTGGTAGAGAAGAGCATCCGCGGCTTCAAGGAGATCGAATATGAAGTCATGCGCGATGCCAATGATACGGCCATTACCATCTGCAACATGGAAAACATGGACCCGGTGGGGATCCATACCGGAGATTCGATCGTTGTCTGCCCTTCGCAGACGTTGACGAATAAAGAATACCATATGCTCAGAAACAGCGCTTTAAAGGTGATTCGTGCGCTGAAGATCGAGGGCGGCTGCAATGTGCAGTTTGCGCTGGATCCTTCTTCTTTTCAATATTATCTGATCGAGGTCAATCCCAGAGTTTCCCGGTCCTCGGCGCTGGCATCCAAAGCATCCGGCTATCCGATCGCGAGAGTATCCGCCAAAGTGGCGGTCGGCTTGCTTCTGGAAGAGATCCCGATCGCAAACACGCCGGCCTCGTTTGAACCGACCTTGGATTATGTCGTAACGAAAATGCCGCGCTTTCCTTTTGATAAGTTCCAGGAAGCCAGCCATGAGCTTAGCACCCAGATGAAAGCGACCGGCGAAGTCATGAGCATTGGGCGGACCATGGAGGAAAGCCTTTTAAAGGCGATCCGCTCCCTGGAGATCGGCCTGTACCATCTGCAGAGCCCGCGCTTTGACGGATGGACAAAGGGACAACTGAAAGATTATTGCCGGCATGGCTCGGATGACCGCATCTATGCGATCACAGAGTGGCTCTGGCTAGGGCTGACGGATCCGGAAACCGTCGATGACATTTATGAGACGACCGGCATAGACCGGTTCTTCCTGTACAAGCTGGAAAGCATCATCGCTATGGAGCATCGTCTGCGTGATCACATAGGAGATCTTTCCGTACTGCGCGAAGCCAAGCGCATGGGCTTTTCCGATCATTATCTGGAACGGTACTGGCATATGCCGGAAGAAGAGATCTATCAATTGCGAAAAAATAACGGAATCCTGCCGGTCTATAAGATGATCGACACTTGCGCTTCGGAATTTGACAGCTATATTCCGTATTTTTACTCAACGTATGAGGAGGAAGAGGAGTCCGTCGTATCGGACAGACCGAAAGTCGTGGTGTTAGGTTCCGGCCCCATCCGGATCGGCCAGGGCGTAGAATTTGATTATTCTACAGTGCATGCCGTACAGACGATCCAGAAAGCCGGATATGAAGCGATCATCATCAATAACAATCCGGAAACCGTTTCCACAGACTATACTTGCGCGGACAAACTATACTTTGAACCCCTGACAGTAGAAGATGTCATGCATGTGATCGACCATGAAAAACCAGAGGGCGTGATCGCGACATTAGGAGGACAGACGGCTATTAATCTGGCCGAACCGCTGCATGCCCGGGGCGTCACCCTGATCGGGACTAACTGTGAGGCGATCGAAAGAGCGGAGAACAGGGATCTGTTCGAGAAGCTGCTGCTCGAACTCGGAATCCCTCAGCCGGAAGGATGTGCTGTGACCAGCATTGAAGAGGGAATAGAAGCGGCAGAGAGGATCGGCTATCCGGTGCTGGTACGCCCCAGCTTCGTACTAGGCGGGCGGGCTATGCAGATCGTAGCAAAAGAAGAAGCGCTTCGTCACTATCTGAAAACAGCCGTTGAGATCGACTATGATAAGCCGGTCCTTGTCGATAAATACATTCGGGGTAAGGAGGTGGAGGTCGATGCGGTCTGTGACGGGAAGAGAGTCTTCGTTCCCGGTATCATGGAACTCGTTGAACGGACCGGCGTGCACTCCGGAGACTCGATCAGCATCTATCCACCGGTCAGTCTTTCGGAAAAGGTCAAGAGCACGATCCTTTCTTATGCAGCCCGGCTGGGTCTCGGGATCGGCATCGTTGGCCTGTTTAATATTCAATTTATCGTGGATGAAAAAGAGAATGTCTATATCATTGAGGTCAATCCCCGATCTTCCCGTACCGTTCCTTTCCTTTCGAAAGCCACCGGATTCAGTTTAGCGGATATCGCCGCCAAGGCCATGCTGGGGGAAGATCTGGATCAACAAGAGATCCCAGAGTGCCCTGTGCCGGAAAAAGAGATTGTTTTTGTCAAAGTGCCTGCCTTTTCTTTTTCTAAACTACGAGGCATGGATGCTTATCTGTCTCCGGAAATGAAGTCCACAGGGGAAGCGATCGGCTATGACAAAAAACTGCACCGCGCTATGTACAAGGCCATGATCGCGTCCGGCATGAAGGTGCGCAATTACGGGACGATACTGGTCTCTTTGGCTGATGAGGATAAGGAAGAAGCCCTCCCGCTCATTCGCAGGTTCTATGATATGGGCTTTAATATAGAAGCTACGACCATGACAGGCTTCTTTTTGAAGGAACATGGGATCCGTACGAGGATCCGACGCAAGCTTTCAGAAGGAAGTGAAGAAGTGCTGGAGTCTATCCGTGCAGGATATGTCAGCTATGTGATCTGTACGCGGGCCATTCTATCCGGGGTGCATTTTGAAGATGGAGCGCGCATTCGCTGGTGTGCTTCACAAAATGGCATAACCATGCTGACATCGCTGGATACAGTAAGGGTCCTGCTGGATGTATTAGAAGAGCTGACGATTGGTGTATCCCCGATCGGATCTAATAATAACTTAAAAAGAGATTGCAATTGAAGAACACTTGCAGTATACTATATAAGTCAATGATTTAAAGCGGTAAAGATGTTTGGAGGTAATACGAATGAAGTGCGCTGCGATCGTGGGAATCAACTGGGGAGATGAAGGTAAAGGCCGTATGGTGGATCTGCTGACAGAGCAGTATGATATCGTTGTCCGCTATCAAGGCGGCGGAAATGCCGGCCATACGGTGATCAATGATAAAGGAAAGTTTGCGCTGCACCTGCTGCCGTCCGGTATTTTCCGGGAGGGCGTAGTCAATATTCTCGGCAACGGAGTGGCGCTGGACCCGGAGAATCTCTGGAAAGAAATGAGTGAAGTGACCGCCAAAGGCGTGCCGGTGACCCCGGACAATCTGAAGATCAGCGACCGGGCGTCCCTGCTGCTTCCCTGGCACCGAGACCTGGATGAACTGGAAGAAAAGCGTCTGGCGGATAAGAAATTCGGCTCCACGAAGCAGGGCATCGCTCCATTCTATTCCGATAAATACCAGAAAAAGACGATCCTGGCCGGCGAACTGTTTTTTCCGGACAAGATGAAGAGCCATTTAAAGGATCTGATGGAATGGAAAAATCTGATCCTCACCGGCGTGTACGGGGCTGAGCCTTATACGATGGAAAAGCTGGAACAGTGGATCGATGAATTCTGCGCGAAGATCCGTCCGTTCGTCTGTGATACCGGTTCGTTCCTGAAAGAGGCCGTTAAGGAAGGGAAAAGCATCCTTTTTGAAGCCCAGCTGGGTTCGCTTCGAGACCTGGATTATGGCATCTACCCATATACGACCTCGTCCAACACCACAGCGGCATATGCCCCGATCGGCTCCGGCCTGCCATCCGCCCGCCTGTCGGACGTGATCGGTGTGGTGAAGGCCTATTCGACCTGCGTGGGCGAAGGACCCTTCGTCTGCGAGATGTTTGGAGAAGAGGCGGACAAGCTTAGGGAAGAAGGCTTTGAATATGGGGCCAAGACAGGACGTCCCCGCCGTGTCGGCCCGATCGACCTGGTGGCGACCCGCTATGGTGTGGAAGTGCAGGCCGCGACGAAGATCGCGCTGACCAAGATGGATATTCTAAGCTACCTGGACAAGATCCCTGTCTGCACCCGTTACATCGTCGATGGAGAGGAGACGGATCGGTTCCCGTTCCCGATGCAGCTGGATGAGGCCCGCCCGGTCATTGAATATGTAGATGGATGGCACTGCGATATCTCCGGCGTGCGCAAATGGGAAGACCTGCCAAAGGCTGCCCAGGATTATGTATGCCTGATCGAAAAAGCGATCGGCTGCCCGGTAGCCTATATTTCCGTCGGCGCGGAACGCGAAAGCATCATCTATCGATAAAGCTGAATACGAAAAAGGGGTTGTCGCATTAGATGACGTGACAGCCCCCTCGTAACATAGGAAATCCGGCTTTTGCGGCCGGATTTTTCTTTTGTTTT
>ONBQ01000110.1 GCA_900316145.1 uncultured Eubacteriales bacterium | reverse complement strand
GCGAAAATCACAAGTATCGGCATAGCTTACCTTTCAAAATCCTCCGTCGGAGCTTTTACGGTATTCAGGATATCCTCAATAATAGACTCGATCTGCGTGCTGCGGCTGCGCATGTTGCTGCGCAGGATGATGCGATGCCTAAGCACCGGAAGCGCCAGCGCTTTAATATCATCCGGGGTGACGAAAGTACGTCCCTGGATTGCGGCATACGCCTGCGCCGCCCGAAGGAAAACGATGTTGCCACGCGGGCTGACACCCAAAGCGACCTCCTCACGGGAACGGGTAGCTTCGATGATCTGGATCGCGTAACGGGCCACACTGTCATGGATAAAGACCTGCTTGCACGCCGCCTGCATGTCCAAAAGCTCCTGCTTCGTGCAGACCTCGCTGATCTCCTCCTGCGGAGCCCCCGCCACGAACCGTTTAAGGATCGTCAAAGAATCCTCCGTATTGGTGTAACCCATGGACAGCTGCATGATAAAACGATCCAGCTGCGCCTCCGGCAGCGGGAAGGTACCCTGCGTCTCCACCGGGTTCTGCGTCGCGATAACGAAGAACGGCTTGTCCAGCGTATAAGTAACGCCATCCACCGTGATCTGCTTCTCCTCCATGCTCTCCAGCAGAGAAGACTGCGTACGCGGCGTAGCACGGTTGATCTCATCCGCCAGCAGGATATTGGTAAAGAGCGCTCCCTGACGGAAAACGAACTCTCCCTCTTTTTGATTATAATAATTGATACCGATCAGATCACTCGGCAGAAGATCCGGCGTAAACTGAATACGCTTAAAATCCGCCGTGATGGACTTGGACAACGCCTTCGCCAGCATCGTCTTGCCCGTGCCCGGCACATCCTCCAAAAGCACATGCCCCCCCGCCAAAAGCGCGGTCAGCACCTGATCGATGATATCCGTCTTGCCAACGATGACCTTCTCCATATTTTCACGAATCCGACTGGTGATCGGCGCGATCTCTTGAACCTGCATCCTAAAAATCCTCCTAAAAAGTACGCGTTGCCCTCATTATAAAACGACACGAACCATTTGTCCATGTTTTTTCGTTAAGGGATTAAGCACCGTGTCAAAAAACATTTCTAAGATGTCAATTCTGTAATATGGATGAAATCGTTCTGTCGTTGTATTCAGAAGGAAGTTATTGTACTATAATATCACAAGAGCTAATAACAATAGTTTTCTCCTCCCTCTCATTTCTATTGTATAAGGCGCCGATTACTGGAATCGGCGTCTTTTTTTGCGCGATCAAGCCAGCAAACGCCCAAAGAAAAAAAGAACCCAATAGCCCAACTTACAAGTATATCAAATAAAGTCCACAATAACTCAACCAACAACCGTTTTCCCATGCACACTGATCATCGCCCATAAGATCGCCTGCCGCCTCTTCATTTTCCCTTTCTTCCCCTTGCACTTCTTCCGGCCTTCCTATATAATAGTTTCAATGTGCCTTTCATCCAGAACCCGGCACTTAGGAGGAACATCTATGAAACTGACCATCATGACTTACAACATTCAACATGGCGTCGATCACTTAAAGCGCCTGCAGGACCCCGGTCTGACCGACGTCGAACTGATCGACCTGGACCGTTTTGTCCAAGCCATCCGTCCGTTTCATCCCGATATCCTCTCGTTAAACGAGGTCCGAGGTGCGAGCACCAAACCCGGCTTCTGTGACGAAACCCGCTATCTGGCTGAAAAGCTGGACATGCCCTACCATTTCTTCGCCCAGGCGCTGGATGAAACGGGACACGGCCCTTACGGCAACGCGCTTCTCTCCCGCCTTCCGTTTTCTTCCATCGAAAAAATCATGATCCCGGATCCTGCCGAAAAGCGTCCGGGCGGCCACTATGAGACGCGCTGCCTCATCCACGCTGTTTTTGATGCTGATGGTCATCCTCTGCATGTTCTCAGCACCCACTTCGGCCTGGAACCGGATGAAGCTGAGCTTGCGGTCTCTGCCGCTCTGTCCCATACGGATCCGCACAACGCTTCTTTGATCATGGGCGACTTCAACCTGACACCTGACAGTCCGGTGCTGGCTCCCTTGCTCACGATCTACCAGGACTCCGCCACTCTTCTTCCGGAGCATACCCTGACCTATCCGTCCCATGCCCCGGAGATCAAGATCGATTATATCCTTGGCTGCGGCCCGCTTCGCTTCACCGAAGCCCTCGTGCCCAAACAGATCGTCAGCGATCATTTCCCTTACATCACACAAATCGAGGTTTAACATGAGCAGTTTCACCGAGGGATCCCGTCTGGGCATCCCCATCGCCCTTGGGTATTTTGCCGTTTCCTTCACGTTCGGCATCGCGGCTGCGAGAGGCGGCATTTCCGCCTGGCAAGCGGCTTTTATCTCCCTGACCAATGTCACATCCGCCGGTCAGCTGGCAGGCCTTGGCATCATCCTGGCCTCCGGCAGTCTCTGGGAAATGGCCCTCAGTCAGTTCATCATCAATCTGCGGTATTCCTTGATGTCCCTGTCGATCTCGCAAAAACTCTCTGCCCGCACCCCGCTCTTTCACCGCTTTCTCATGGCTTTCGGTATGACCGATGAGATCTTCGCGATCAGCGCCATGCAGAAGAACCCTCTCGCGCCATCCTTCATGTATGGCGCCATGGCCCTGGCCATTCCGGGCTGGGTCCTGGGCACCTGGGTCGGTGCGATGGCCGGAAGCCTTCTTCCCTCGTATCTCATGAGCGCGCTGGGTGTTGCCATTTACGGCATGTTCATCGCCATTATCGTGCCTCCCGCCAAGCGCGATCCCGCCGTTTTGACTGCCGTGGTCCTGGCTATGGTCCTGGCCTGCCTGTTCCATTTTCTGCCCCTCTTAAACCGTGTATCCGGCGGTTTCGTGATCATCATCTGCACGATCCTGGCTGCCGGACTGATGGCCTGGCTGATGCCCATCGAGGAGGAACCGGATGATGTATGATCTTTATATCTACGTTCTGGTCATGGCCGGCGTAACCTACCTGGTCCGCATGCTGCCTTTGGTCCTGTTCCGCAAGCCGATCAAAAGCCGCTTTCTGAAATCCTTTCTGTATTACGTTCCCTATGCCTGCCTGGCTGCCATGACCGTACCGGCCATCTTCTTTTCCACAGACTATACCCTGTCCGCCGCGGCTGGCTTTATCGTTGCCTTGATCCTGGCTTACAAAGAACAGAGTCTGATCAAAGTTGCCCTTGGCGCCTGCGCCGCTGTTTTCATCGTGGAACGCATCCTGACTTTGTTCCTTTGATTTGTTTTTCCTTGACGAACAATGCCATATTCGTTATACTACAAGCAAGGACACTAAAAGGAGGTAGATATTATGCTGCCATTAGAAGGTCGAAAACGTCGGTTTGGTGATCGGAAAGATGGATTTCGCGTCCGCAACATCGAACCCATGAATCGGATCGAACCGTTTGTGATGCCGGAGAAGAACGATGCCTGGGTCCTGTTTGAAGACACCATGGACATCACCCATGTACAGGAATTTGTACGGGAACGCCGTCGCACCGATATGCCGGATCTGACGATGTACCATGTCCTGTTTGCCGCCCTGGTGCGCGCCATTTCCCAGGTCCCGCAGATCAACCGCTTCAGCATCGGACACAACATCTACGCCCGCAATGAATTGAAATTCGCTATGGTGGTCAAAAAAGGCATGGGATTTGACGCAGACCGCACCATCATCATGCCGCGTTTCCATCTGGACGCCACGCTTCCCGAGGTCAAAGAGGCCATTGAGAAGGAAGTGAATGCTGTCGACATGGAAGCCAAGAATGTCAAAGAAGGAAAAAAGACCGCCTTTGACCTGCTGGAGATCGCCCTGGGCAAGATCCCGACTCCTGTTCTTCGCTTTGTCTTCTTTTTGCTGCGTCACATGGACCATCATGGATTGCTGCCGAAGGCCCTCACGGATCTGAGTCCTTTCCACTCCAGTGTGTTCATCACCAACATGGGCAGCTTCGGTATGGGTTCCGTCTATCACCATGTTTATAACTTCGGTACACTTTCGGTCTTCGGCGCGCTGGGCAAGAAGCAGATCGTCTATGTACCACAAAAAGACGGTTCTGTCCGCAAGAAGGTCATGATCAATCTGAAGTTCGTCGTGGATGAACGTATCACCGATGGCTTTGTCTTTGGACAGGGCATCCATGAAGCCCTTATGTGTTTCATGCATCCGGAAAAACTGATGGAGCGGCCGGAAAAGGTCATCCAGGATACCATCGATTAAAAAAATCCCCGGAAACCTCAGAACTTTCGTTCTGAACGTTTTCGGGGTTCTTTTTTATGGATCGTTTTGATCAGTGAATGCCGTTCTTTACCATGGTCATGAAATCTTTTTCCGTTTCTCCCGGATCGCTCTCACACCAGCCGGAACCGGTCTCGGTTTCCCAGTAGGCATACCGGATGTCCTTTTCTTCATCATAGACCAGAAGCACCGGAACGCCCTTGATATCCTTAGTCTTGGCGCCGTTGTGATACATGTCCATCATCTTGCCCTTCATGGTCTTCTCGAGCTCGAAGGAAGAATCATTGTCGGAGGCCATGGCATCCATATCCGAAGGCGTAGTCCACGGCACGGATGTCTGCTGGTTTCTGTAAATGGTGGCTCCGCCGACGATCAGCACCAGAGCGGCCGCCGCCGCCACGATCTGCACCCGCCACTGTGTAAAGCGTGTGCTTATTTTTTTCCTGTTATCATTTCTGGACGCCACCTCAATGACAGGGGCCATCTCTCCTTCTTTCTGAAGGCGCTCATTTTCCTCATGCATCTTCTCCATCGTCCGCTTCAGCAAGTCATTCGGGGCGTGGATCGTATCCATCGTTTTCTTAAAATCCTCCATGAGGGCCCATCCCTTTCTCTTCCATCATACTTTTCAGCTTTTTCCTGGCCCGGGTCAGCCGCACCCTGACATTGGCTTCTGTCTCATGCAAGGCATCGCTGATCTGCCGGATCGAATAATCTTCATAATAGAACAGGTAGATCACATCCCGGTATTCCGGTTTCAATTGTCTGACCACCTGCAGCATTTCATCTCCCTCACCGGCCCGTTCAATGCCTTCATCCACTTCCGAGGGCTCCTGGCCGTTTTCCAGCATATCATCGAAGGATGATGTTTTTTTCTTCCAGCTGCTTGTATTCAAACTATTGCATTGATTGATCGTGACCCGGATCAGCCAGGCTTTGATGTGCTCATCGCTTTCAAGCTGTCCGGCATATCGAACCAGCTTGATGAAGACCTCCTGATAGACATCTTCCGCGTCTTCCCGGCTTTGGCACCGCATCATCGCGATGCGGTAGACCATATCACTGTAAGTGGTTATGAGCTCATCGAGGCGCTGATTGTCAACATATCTTGACTCCATGACGTTCTCCTCATTCAAAGTATAATGCTTGGGAAAAGTATATCAAATCCTGAAGATCCCGTCAATCGCATCTGTGATCTACACATAATACGAATGACTAAGAGGAAAGGTTACAGGATAAGACTGTTCAGGAAAAGAAAAATTCTTTGGAGCAGCGGTTGTTGTAAGGATTCTCTTTTTCCACCGTGTTGCCGACTGTCATGAACGCCATGATATCATGCCAGCCGGGTGTTGCGGTCCATGTGGATTTGCAGCCTGTTCCGGATAGGGAGTCAAGTCAAATCGTTTGTCCATCGTGGACCGGGTCGCAAAGAGTTTCATGGTATGATTTCCTCCTGATACTGAAGCTCATCGTTGGAGAAGATCTGAGACAATTCCGCGTTTTCTTTATGGTAGATGACACGGTCCTTGCAATAGATGACGCCCTCGAGGGCGGTCATATCATCCGATGCTCCTATGAACACCGGAAAAGCCTGCAGCAGGATATCCTGACAGCTGTCCCCATAGACCAGAAGGTCATGCATGGAAGACTTGCAAAGCCCGTCTTCGGGATCGATATAGGGCGTGCGGACGGTTCCATCCTCAAAAGTGTAGAAATAGTCACCCAGGGTCTCTGCAGTCGTATAATCATGCAGCGCGGCTACCCGGCGGGCCTCGCCATACTGGAGGACCGCGGCCGCGTACACCCCATCCTCGGCCAGGTCATAGACCTGAGTCGTATAGAGTTCGCCGCAATCACCCAGTGAAGCGCTGAAGCCATCCACGGAAGTGATGTATCCGCTGGTAAAGCCTTCCTGGATGAGCGTGTCCGCCAGATGGTCCAGGATGAACGCGTTTTTCATCCAGTAGAAGTCGATAAAGTGGACGATCTCGTTTTCTTCGGCATAGGTCTGATATTCTTCCGCCACCTTGAGGCAGACCTTGTTTTCGCCCAGCAACTCGATGTCGATCATTTCCGGATCTTGAATGAACGCGCAGATATTCGCGACATCTTCCGCCACTTCCGCGTTCTGATACGGATCGAAAGATTCTGTCTCCCAGTCTTCGGAACACCGGAAAAGGTTTTCATAATAGGCATAGACCGGGGCCAGATACAAGGCTCTGGATCCTGCCTCCTGCATTTTGGCCAGCGCCTGGTACAAGACGGGATCGACCTCCACGGTCTGGTTTGGCGCCTGATCGACGCTGTACAGATTGCCGGGAACCATAGCGGAACTTTCCAGGCTGAAGACTGCCTCCATATACACGCAATCATCCGTATATACCTGCTGCACCTTCTTGTATTCGGCCGCTCCTCCGCTTCCCATCTTGTACTGGAAGTGGAAGCTGCCGGCGCAGGTATCCATGGCCTGGTCCTTGACCGTGACTTCCCGCCAGCCCGGATCCTTGTGCACGATATAATAAATGCCGAAGGCGAAGGCCGTTAACGCCAGGGCCAGCACCGCCACGAACGCGATGATCCTCAGCCTTTTATGATCCTCCGACAGCTGGACCTGCTGGGGCTTGCGAGGTTCGAAAGGCTTTCGTTCTTTTTTCATATGTATCCTCATAGGGTTTTTCGCTTCATGCCCTGTTTCATAAAACAGGAGGAGGTTTTCACCTCCTCCTGCTTACTTTCGTTAGGCATGGGCTGATATAAACAGGAATATCAGGAACAATAGGATCAAAGCCGCTATGATGCACAGCGAAATGATCGCGCCTTTTTTACACTGTTTATAGTTACGAATATAATTCTTGCTGCGGAAGATCCCGGCCATGATCAGGCCGATGATCGGCAGGAAGAAGCTCAATACCAGATACCAGATGCTGCCGGTGTCATGCAGCGGGCGATCCAGAATGTAATCGCTGCCGCGCAGTGTCGGCTCATCATCTTTGGTCACGATGTCCGGCGCGTCTTTCTGCGCCTCTTTGACCGAATTCTCATCACGGATCGTGATGGACTTCATGCGGATATTCTTATCACGCAATGCTTTGTACTGCTCGATCTCCTTCTTGTTACCATATACGAAATGGTCATGTCCGATGTCGACCAGCTCAGGCTTATCTTCGCTATAGTCATGGATGGACGGATCATAGGTATAGAGCACCTTATTCTTCTCCAGCTGCGGATCCGGGATCGGAACAGCAGAGATCAGAGAATGGGTGTACGGATGCAGCGGATAATCGAACAACTCTTCCGTCGGCGCGATCTCAACGATGTTGCCCTTGTAGATAACACCGATGTGATCGGATACGAAACGGACGATGGACAGATCGTGCGCGATGAACAGATACGAAACGCCACGCTCCTTCTGGAACTTCTTCAGCAGGTTCAGGACCTGGGCGCGGATGGAAACATCCAGCGCGGAGATCGGTTCATCGGCGATGACCAGTTCCGGCTCCATGACCATGGCACGGGCCAGACCGATACGCTGACGCTGTCCGCCGGAGAATTCATGCGGGTAACGGGTCAGATGTTCCGGAAGAAGACCAACTTCTTCGATCATCTTTTCGACCTTCTGCACGCGGTCCGCCTCATTTTCATAGAGGTGGAAGTTGTACAGACCTTCGGATACGATGTAATCAACGGTAGCACGCTCATTCAGAGAAGCCGCCGGATCCTGGAAGACCATCTGGATGTTACGGATGACTTCACGATCCAAAGAGTGCGGGATCTTGCCCGAAATACGTACGCCCTTGTAGTCGATCTCACCGGCCGCGCAGGGGTTGACTCGAATGACGGCACGTCCGACTGTCGTTTTACCGGAACCGGATTCACCAACCAGGGAGAAAGTCTCGCCCTTGTAGATCTTGAAGCTGGCATCCTGTACGGCACGGACGGCGCTGTCGCCCTTTCCGAAGGTAATATCTACATTTTTGACTTCCAGCAAGACTTCCTTGCCGGTTTCATCAACTGGACCATGCTCCGGGAATGAAGAAGCGGTGGCCGTCTGCTTTTTTAATTCATCTGCCATGTTATGCTCCTCCTTTCTCAGATATTCAGTGATTTGATCAGTTTTTCGTGGATGTTCTGGATGATCTCCGGCTTCTCGATCTTAGGAGCGCGCGGATCCAGCAGCCACGTCTTGGCATAGTGCGTATCCGTGACCTTGAACATCGGCGGTTCCGCGATGGTGTCAATCTTCAGGCAGTACGGGTTACGCGGAGCAAAGGCATCGCCAACGATCTTGTTGTACAGTGACGGAGGCGTACCTGTGATGGAATACAGAGTGGTGTCACGCTCTGCCAGCTGCGGCAGAGAGGACAGCAGGGCCCAGGTGTACGGATGGCGGGGATCATAGAAGACCTCCTCGACCGTGCCGAGCTCGATGATCTGACCACCATACATGACCGCGACACGTTCCGCGATGTTGGCAACGACGCCCAGGTCATGGGTGATGAATACGATGGTGTAATTGTATTCACGCTGCAGGTCCTTCAGCAGTTCAAGGATCTGAGCCTGAATGGTAACATCCAGAGCCGTAGTCGGTTCGTCGCAGATCAGGATCTTCGGCTGGCAGGACAGGGCGATCGCGATAACGATACGCTGGCGCATACCGCCGGAATACTGGAACGGATAATCATCGAAACGATTCTCCGCGTTCGGGATACCGACCTGCTTCATCAGCTTCAGCGCTCTCTGACGGGCTTCCGCCTCAGAGCAGTTCTGATGCTTCAGGATGATGGAAGTGATCTGCTTGCCGATCGTGATGATCGGGTTCAGGGATGTCATAGGATCCTGGAAGACCGTAGCGATCTTGGAACCGCGGATCTGAGACCAGTCCCCGGCGTATTTGATCTGCGCCAGGTTCAGGACGCAGGTGCCATGCAGCTGCTCCGGCGTTTCATCCAGATAACGGACGTGCAGTACGACATCATCGAATACATTGCTTCGCTGATCCGGATCATTTAAGTCAACGCCCATCGTCATGGCCTTTTTCAAGGTCTTTTCCAAAGCCCGCAGAGACTTCATACGCTTGGTATAGCTGTACCGTCCGACGGACAGATAGGCTTCTTTGGCCAGGATCTTGTTAAGCTCTTTTTGCTCATTGGTGGCCGGCGTCTTGATCTGTTCAGCATACTTTGCTTCCAACGCTGCCAGCTTATCCGCATACTCTTTCTGATAAGCGGTATCGCTTTCGACATTGTGCTTATGCTGTTTGATCAGAGCTTCCTTCTTTTCCTGCAGGGCTTTGATCTCAGCATCGAGGCGCTTGACCTCTACTTCTGTTTCTTTGATCTTGTCCTTTTCCTTATGCGGATCGAAGGTCTGCTTCAGGTTGTTGGCTTCCGTGCGCTGGTAGACGAGTTCATTCATTTCTTTAGTGAACTTCTCATCATCCTCATCGCTTAAAGTCATGCGCCGCTTGCGATCTGCCTTGAGCTCCAGGATCTCCTTGTAGGTATCCGCGCCGTAGGTAAGGGAGGCATATTCGTCCAGCTTGCCTTCGAGCCGCTCGATCGTCTTGTTGGCCGCGGGTGTCAGCTTGACGACTGTATCGATCAGCTCATCATCATTGAAAATGACACTGCCGTTGCTGATAAATCCATTGGAATCCAGCATTCCGGCGAATGTTTTGGTAAATACGGATTTACCTGAACCGGACTCACCGACGATCGCGATGGACTCGTTTTCATAGATGTCCAGGGAGATGCCGCGGATCGCGGTCAGGATGCGGCCGCGGACACGGAATTTGACTTCCAGGTCCTTGACCGACAATAATACTTTTCTATTCTCTTCCATTATACTCTCCTAGATTTAGTCTCGATTTGATTACCTGTTCTTATTATGGTCCTCAGTTATCTGAACTCAGATAAATGCGAAGGCCCATATTCGACTTGATAGCCTTCGAAGAACGCGTTAGCGTTCTT
>ONBQ01000134.1 GCA_900316145.1 uncultured Eubacteriales bacterium | reverse complement strand
TTTTCACAGAATCGGTTCGTTCTCAGGGATTCAACAAAAAGCAAGGACGCATGAAAAACGATTTTCATCGTTTTTTCACACGTCCTTGTATTTTGCAAGGTTTTATTGTCCGTTTCTCATCAACGCTTCGACCTGATCCCGCTTGGTGAACAGAACGCAGCCGCCCTCATGCTCATCATTGAGGAATCCGCCGTCTTTGAGATTCTGGAACAGCGGTGACTGAATGGCGTCTTTGAGAGAAGTGTCCCGGATGTTGACATCAGAGTAGGGGGAGAAGGGACAGGGTTCCGCGCCTCCGTGAGAGTTGATGTGGAAGAATTCGCGGCCGGCCGCCATGCAGCCGCCCATAGCCAGTTCATCGCCCGGGAAGGAGAGCAGAACGGCTTCCTGATAGTGCTCGCGCAGCTCTTCCATGGCTTTTTCCATATAGGCGCGCTCTTTTAAGCCCGGCGCCAGATGCTGGGCTTCTTCGGTGACGGGAACAAATTCGATGAAGATGACCAGCTTGCAGCCCTTTTCCATCAAAGAATCCAGGAATTCATGGGAGGTGATCTCTTCAATGTTTTCCGTGGTCATGGTGATGGAGGCACCGAAGATCAGACCTTTTTCTTTGAACCGGTCCATGTTGGACGTGACCACTTCGTAGATGCCCTCCCCACGGCGGCTGTCGGTGATCTCCTTGCCACCTTCGATGCTCATGACGGGGATCAGATTGCGGTGCTGGTCCAGCAGGTTGAAGTAACGCTCATCGATATAGGTACCATTGGTAAAGATCGGGAAGATGATGTTGGACATGTTGCCGGCCGCCTCGATGATGTCACGGCGGATCATGGGCTCGCCGCCGGCCAGCATGATGAAGCTGATACCCAGGTCATCGGCCTCGCGGAAGATCTTAAGCCACTCCTCATCAGACAGCTGACGCACGGGAGGCGCGTCCACCGTGGCGTGATTGCAGCGGGAGTAGCAGCCCGCGCAGTGCAGGTTGCAGCTGCTGGTAATGCTGGCGATCAGAAAACCGGGTACATGCAGGCCTGCTTCCTCATGCTTCATACGGATCTTGGAGGCTTTACGGCTCGCTGCCGCGAATTTGACCATAAAGGTGCTTTCCTTTGGGTTTTTCAAGGTGGCACGCAACGTATCGGCTATGATCTGTTCGACGCCTTGCTCGATATGTTTCTGCAGATCAAACGTTTTTTCCATAGATCATCCTTACCTTTCCAACAGACAAATTATTCCATGTTAATCGTATTATACTACTGCGAGATCTGCTTGTCAATAGCATAAAATATAATTTTATAAAATTTAAATGAAGAGGCTGAAAATTGGTAAGGCTCTTGTATTTCCCACTTTAGATGTGCTATGATACAGGTAATTCCAAAGCACAAGGAGACGGTCTTATGAAACGCGAAGAATTGATCTGTCCAAGTACATGGCTGGAACGAGATATGGAGGTCCTGTGTTACACCGCGGAGTCAGGCGCGAAGGGAATCGCGGTCCTGGTGATCCCGCCGGAAGGGGGCCCTTGTAAAAAATATGAACAGGGTGGCATGATCGATGCCATCAAAGATTATATCGAAGAAGGAAAGATCCAGGTCTTTGTGACGGATACGACGGATTGGGAAAGTTGGTTCAACACCACGCTGGACACCCATGACCGCGGCCTCCGCCAGGAAACTTTCTACCATTATGTGGTGGATGAGCTGGTTCCTTGGATCCATAAAGAAAACGGGAGCGACCGCCCCTTAACGGTGACCGGCTGCGGTCTTGGCGCCACACAGGCCGGCATCCTGGCCTTGCGCCGTCCGGACTTGTTCGAAGGGCTGATCGCTCTGTCCGGCGCCTATGACGCGTCCTATTTTACCAGAGGGTATATGGACGGCGTCTGGTATGACAATTCTCCGGCTCACTTCCTGCCCAATATGCCGGTCACCCACCCCTATGTGGAACTCTACAATCAAAAAAGCTTCGTGTTCTGCGTGGGCCAGGGCGAGCAGGAAGAAGAAGGCATCCGGACCTGTCATGTGCTGCAGGACACCTTCCGCGCCAAAGGGATCCGCATCTGGGTGGATTTCTGGGGCTATGATGTCAGTCATGACTGGAACTGGTGGAAAAAGCAGATCCGGTATTTCCTGCCGTTTACCATCGACCATTATCAAAGGAGAGGGCTTGTATGAAGAAAAACCCCGTCTATATCGTAGGCCACCGCAATCCGGATACGGATTCCATCTGTTCGGCCATCGCTTACGCGGATATCAAAAACCGTACGGAAAAGGATCGGTTTGAGCCGATGCGCGCCGGGCAGATCAACGAAGAAACGGAATTCGTCCTGCATTATTTTGATGTGCCTACCCCCAAATACCTGCCTGATGCCGCCACGGAGGTCGGCGAGATCGATTTCCATCGTCTGCAGGGCGTGGCCGGTGAGATCTCGGTCAAAGACGCATGGAACATGATGACGGAGCAGGATGTAGTAACATTGCCTATCACCACGCCCTCCAATAAGCTGGAAGGTCTGATCACGGTCAATGATATCGCCCGGTCCTACATGCAGGTGGATGATAAACATGTGCTGTCTGACGCGGATACGCGATATGAGAGTATTGCCCGTACGCTGGACGGCCGGATCATCGTAGGGGACCCGGAAGGCATCTTCGATGAAGGCCGTGTCGTTGTCGGCGCGTTCCAGCCGGATGTCATGGAGTCCTTCATTCATGAAAAAGACTTGGTCATCCTGGGCAACCGTGCGGAGGATCAGCTGAAGTGTCTGGATATCGGCGTCAGCTGCATGGTCGTGGGTCTGGACGCGGAAGTCGGTCCATCGATCCGCCGCCTGGCGGAAGCTTCCGGATGCGTCATCATCTCCAGCCCCCATGGCACCTACACGATCGCGCGTCTGATCAACCAGTCCATCCCGATCCGCCATTTGATGAAGGAAAGCCCCACGTGCTTCCACCTGACCGACAAGGTGGATGATATCGAAGAGATCATGAAGAACAACCGGTTCCGCGACTATCCGGTCCTGGACCGCAAGGATCGCTATGTCGGCACCATTTCCCGAAGAAACCTGATCGGCCATAAAGGCAAGCGTCTGATCCTGGTCGATCATAACGAGAAGTCCCAGGCTGTGCTCAATATCGATGAGGCGGAGATCCTGGAGATCATCGACCATCATCGTCTGGGGTCTTTGGAGACCATGGCGCCGATCCTGTTCCGCAATCAGCCAGTAGGGTGCACGGCTACCATCATGTATCAGATCTATCAGGAGAAAGACCTGGACATCCCGCCCAAGATCGCGGGCCTCTTGTGTTCGGCCATCCTGTCGGATACCCTGATGTTCCGCTCACCGACCTGCACGCCGCTGGACAAGCGGGTCGCGAAGGAACTGGCTTCCATCGCCGGCATCGAAAGCATCGAAAAGTATGCTTCCTCCATGTTCCGCGCCGGCAGCAATCTGGAAGAGAAGGCGCCGGAAGAGATCTTCTATCAGGACTTCAAGAAGTTCATCATCGAAAATACGACCTTCGGCGTGGGCCAGATCAGTTCCATGGACGCGGAGGAGCTGGAGGCGATCCGCGGCAAGCTGCAGCCGCAGCTGAAAAAGGAATGCGGACAGCACGAGATGCAGATGGTCTTCTTCATGCTGACCAACATCATCGACGAATCGACGCGCGTGCTCTACTATGGCAAAGGCGCGAAAGAACTGATCCAGGAAGCCTTCCCGGACGAAGAAGATGAAGTCTTAAGAGGCGTCATCTCTCGAAAGAAACAGCTGATCCCGGCTTTTATGACGGCCCTGCAGCAGCGCGGGTGAAAGGAAACACAACATGGCATTTTCAGCCGATGAATTATTCGACCTGCTGGACGAAAACGGACGTCCGACAGGCGAGACCAAGCCCCGTGCCCTGGTCCACCGCGATGGTGACCGGCACGGGGCCAGTCATATCTTCGTTCTGCGCCGCACTCCGGACGGTCCGGAAGTCCTGCTGCAGCGAAGAAGTCGAAAGAAGGATTCTTTTCCCGGGTGCCTGGATACCTCATCCGCCGGGCATCTGAACGCCGGCGATACCTTCGAAGAGGCGGCGTACCGGGAACTGGAAGAGGAACTGGGCGTCCGCAGGGAGGATCTGCCGCCGGAAGGTCTTCGGTTCCTGTTCTTTTATCACAATGAATATCAGATGGAGTTCTATGACAGAATCTTCCGTGATAATGAGATCGAAGCCGTGTATATGGTGGAATTGGACCACCCGGCAGACTGGTTTAAGCCGGAGAAGGAAGAGATCGAAGAGGTCCTTTGGATGCCGGTCAGGGAAGTAAGGCACAGGCTGGACCTGACCCAGGAAGAATTGCTTGAGAAGATCCGGGCAGGAGAAGAGGAGATCTGCATCGTTCCGGAAGAATTCCGCAAACTGGTGGAGTACCTGTAATGTTTTTATGGAGAATATTAGTGATCGTGATGGCGGTGTGCTTAGGGGTAAGCGTGATCTACCTATGGACCCGGTTTCACCGTTTTCGCAGTTTTCAACGCCTTGGTAAGAAGCACAGGATCCTGGGGTGGCTGGCCGCTTTGTGTCCGCTGTTTCTGATCGGCTGTTTTTATCTGTTCAACTTTTTTACGCTGATCGTCGTGGTTCTGCACCTGGTACTGTTTTTTGCCCTTTGCGACCTTGCGGGATGGATCATCAACAAGATCTGTCATAGACCCGGACGCAAAGAGGTCGCCACGAGCCGGCGGTACATGGCGGGCACGATGGCGCTGATCCTCTGTGCCTTGTATCTGGGGATCGGCTGGTTCAACGCCCATCATGTCCGGGAGACACACTATACCTTCACCACCGGAAAGGATCTGGGGGGAGAGCCGCTGCGTATCGTGGAGATCGCGGATTCCCATCTGGGCATCACCCTGGACGGAGACAGTTTTGGCCGGCAGATCGAGCGCGTGCAGCAGACGGAACCGGACATCGTCCTGATCGTAGGGGACTTCGTGGATGATGACACACTGAAGGCCGATATGCTGGAAGCCTGTGAGGCGCTGGGTACGCTGAAAACGCGGTACGGTGTTTACTTCGTTTTTGGAAACCACGATAAAGGGTACTATCAGTATCGGGATTTCACATCAGCGGAGCTTCGGACAGCCCTTGCGGAGAATAATGTCACCATCCTGGAGGACGAGGTCACGCTGGTCGAGGACCGCTTCTATGTGATCGGACGCCAGGACCGCACGGCTCCAGGAAGAGCCGAGGCCTCGTCTCTGACCGAGCCTTTGGATGACAGTAAATATCAGATCCTCCTGGACCACCAGCCCAATGATTATGCGGGAGAAGCGGCCTCCGGCGCGGACCTGGTCCTGTCCGGCCATACCCACGGCGGCCATATCTTTCCGGCCGGACAGATCGGCCTGCTGATGCATGCCAATGACCGCATCTACGGCACAGAACAGCGAGGCAGCACATGCTTCGTCGTGACCTCCGGCATCTCCGGCTGGGCGATCCCTTTTAAAACCGGAACGTTCTCGGAATATGTCGTGATCGATATCGATAACTAAAATAAGAAGGGGCTGTGAAACAACATAGTGATTCAAAACGGCTTGCCTCGTATGCAGTCATTACCTGATCTCACCTGGTAAGTGTTTCCTGTCTTTACGGAAACTATTCGCAAAACATTGGGTCTTGAGAAGCGTTTTCGTCCTCAAAG
>ONBQ01000130.1 GCA_900316145.1 uncultured Eubacteriales bacterium | reverse complement strand
CGTTTCCAATAAAACTTATATTTCAGACATTTTATCCTTTAGTTTAGACAATGTTATCCTATATTTGTTTATCTATGCTATAATAAAAAACAGTCCAAAATTAAAGAAGTCTTATTATTTTTCAATCATATAGATTCAACATTAAGTGAGATCATGTATTAACCAGATATTAGAAATATCAACAATCATTTCAATTTAAAAGAAAGTGAGTATCTAAATGAAGGTTATTCTTTGTGATGATAATAAGCTGGAATTGAAGCAATTAAAAACATTGACATTAAAATACTTAGAAATATTTAAAACAGACGTATATACTATACACGATTATGATTATTCCAAAAAACTGATTTTTGATTTAGAAGATATAGGAAAAGCGGATTTATATATACTTGATATTGACATGCCGGAACCAAATGGAATTCAGATAGCCAAAAAAATCAAGACAACATACCCGTTATCATTAATATATTTTTATACTTCACATTCAGAATTTGCTGCAGATGGTTATCGAGTAGAAGCTCGACGTTTCCTTATTAAGGGAGGAGATGAAAAGTATTTTGCTGAAGCGATGGAATATGCCTGTAAAACTTGTGAAAAACTAGAAAAAGAATGCATCTCTTTACCTTTTTCTCATGATATTACAAATGTTCCGATTGCAGAAATTATGTATGTAAAACGTGAACATAGAAAAGTATATGTTTATACACAATCTAAGAGTATTGTTGAAACAAGTATGAGTATTGGAAATTTGTTTGAATCTCTTTCAAAGCCACAATTTATATTCATAGACAGAGGTATAATTCTAAACATGGATTATATATATAGTACAGATCGCAATCAGATTACCTTATTTAATAAGGATATTTTTTATATTAGTCAGAGAAGAATGATGGATGTGAAAAAAGAAATAGCATTATATTGGCGGAGGCGATTATGATTAGTTTCCTTTATGCCTATATAGATTTTATTGGTTATTCTATAGAAGGCTTTATCCTGATATTCATCTGCGGGAAAATGTTGGACAAACGATTTCAAAGAAGAACATGGTTCATATTCGTATTTCTTTCTTTTATCTATGCTATCACTATACATAAAATGAATCTTTCTCCGTTTAGCTTAGAAATGCCGCTTGTTCAGCTTTTACTTTTGATGGGCTTTTCTTTTCTAATCGGAATTAAAGATATTTCTTTGAGAATTCTTATTATTAGTTTTTCTGTATTCATATTAGAAACTATCTCCGTTTTGTCTCGTTTTATCAGTATTTACATCATGGATATTAATGCGGATTTAGAAGTCAAATTGATAATGATGCAAATACTTCCTGATGTGAAGCTGGTTTACTGGAGTATTTATCTTATTTTGATGATAGCTTCAACAATGTTCATGTCTAGATTTCTTTTGAAAATAAAGGACATTCGACATTGTTATCAGTATTTATTAGCTGGGTTTATTATAATAGTTGATTTCCTAATGGAACTATTACTCATGATGATCGTATTCCGATCAATTATTGTTTCTCGTGTGGTTACAGTCTTGTTATGGGCGTTTATGACATTATCTGTGATAGTTCTGCTAATAGCTTTTAGCTATATAAGTACTGTTCAACAAATCAAGACAGAGGAACGGATCATTCTTTCAACTAGCAGAGCTATAAGTGAAGGGTATAACGTGCTGGCAGATAATAATGAGGAGCTACGTCGTCTGTCCCATGACTTCAAGCATCATCTATTGGTTATTCAAAATTTGAAACCTGAAGAAGTTCAGGGATATATTTCCGAGATAACAAAACAAATGGCAGAGACAAAAACACATATACATACCGGTGATCGTTATGTTGATGTGGTGCTTAACAGTCGAATGAAAAGAATAGAGGAGAAAAAGATAACGTTTCAATATCATGTTGAAATACCTGAGGCATTACCTTTTTCATCTGCTGATATTTGCTTAATCGTATCCAACCAGATTGATAACGCAATTGAGGCGTGCGAGAAAATCGTCAATCCAGCTGATCGTTGGATCAATTATGAAATCAAGCAACATGGGAAAATATGGTTCTTCTGCTGTGAAAACAGTATATTGGTTGGTAGTCTTCGAAAAGGGCAAGAGTTAAAAACTAGCAAGATTGATCAAGAGCATCATGGAATCGGTCTTAAGAGTTTAAAGGCAATTGCAGAGCATAACCATGGAACATTGCAAAATCAAATAGAAAAAGATCGATTTATTTCTGTTGTCAGTGTAACCGATCTTCGGACATAAAAAGTTATCGTTTAGACAGTTAATAGGTTATTGGATTTAATTTGATATATATTATGAATAACATATGACATCACTATTAAGGAAGGTGCCTAAAATGGTAATGTATATCGTTTAGTGAACAGGATATACCATAAAACAGCAAAAAAGGGGAGAATAATATGAAAAAGAATAGATTCATTTTAGCAGTATTTATATTTGCCATGATCCTATTATCCGCATGCAAAATGAAGCCTGCGATATCTAAAAACGAACTGGGTTACGATTTTTCTCCATTGATTTTAAACAATACAAGGTTAGATGTTTCGAATCTAACTCAAACAACCGGAGATACAGACACATTCTGGTTCGTGGAACAAATATTTGGTAGAGATGTTTGGACGTTGATTACTTTATCAGATGATCATAAAGAACTATGGTTTTATTCCAAAACATGGTTGTTTGATGAATATGAACTAGATCTTTTCCAGGAAACCCAAAATAAAGTCATTGAACAACTTAATAAACTATATGGAGAGCCTGCTATCTTTAACGCCGATAGCGATCTTATCTTATTTGATCGGTCTGTAGATCCCCATAATAAAGTTTATGGAGCTACAGGAATCTGGAATGTTTCGGATCATGTGGAGGTGCGTTTGTTTGCCTCAAAAGGGACTGGAAATGTAGGTATTTATGAACCGGATTCAGTGGATGAAGATATAAAGTATTACATTCAGATCGATTATAGATGGAAGGTAGAAGACTTATCCTAATCATCTGGAAAATAATAAATGCGCGTCTGGTCTGATAAGCCGGCGCGCATTTATTAAATTTCATGATTATATAGAAACCTCAAGTTTTATTATGGCCTTGTTCTCGTCTTCATATCGATAAGCAGTTTCTGACGCCATCCGGCTCAGTATCATCTGTGATAAAGGATCTCCCTCTTTAAAAGGATCAAAAGGCTCTCCGTCATAGCGGGCTTTGATCACGATGGAGGAATCTGTGTCGGAATACTCGATCTGACAACGAACCGGAGCGTCAGTGTGTTTGCAGATGGTATTGATGACCAGTTCTTCAAAAAAGAGTATGACTTTGCGTAACGTCGTTTCATCCAGCATCGCGCTTCGGCCAAATGCTTCCAAGTTGTGCAAAGCACTTAAGTAATCCGGCTCTTTGGGATCGACTACGATCTCTGTCGTTTTCAAGCGCTTAATGAACCTCCGTGTTTTCTCTTTTTGTGGATGCTCAAAGATCTGTTCCGGGGTACCTTCCTCATAAATGATACCTTCATCCAGATAGAAGACGCGGGTAGCTATGTCGCGTGCGAATCTCATTTCATGGGTGACGATGATCATAGTCATGCCTTGTTCAGCCAATTTTCGGATAACAGAGAGAACTTCATCCGTCATTGTGGGATCCAGGGCAGAGGTAGGCTCATCGAGCAGCAGAACCTTCGGCTGCATAGAGATAGCGCGGACAATGGACACTCGCTGCTTCTGACCTCCGGATAATTCATCCGGGAAGCGATCGGCCCGATCGTCCATCCCCACTTGCTTCAAAAGGTCCATGCCTTTTTTGAACGCTTCTTCGCGAGGCATTTTCAGCAGATGCATCGGCGCGGATATTACATTTTCAATGACATTCAGATTGTTAAAAAGATTAAACGACTGGAACACCATGCCGACCTTGCGACGGGCATGATAAAGATCACATTTCGGATCGGTCAGCACGATATCATCCACGGTGATGGTACCGGAAGTAGGCTCTTCCAGACGATTCAGACAACGCAGCAGGGTGGATTTACCGGTGCCGGACGGACCAATGACACAGATCACATCACCTGGATGGACTTCAAAATTGATATCTTCCAGAGGGACGCTTTTCTCAAATGCTTTGCGCAGATGTTCAACTTTGATCAGACTCATGCGGATACCTCCTTTGCTTTGCGGCTCCGTTTGGTGTCGATATGTCGAATGATGGCTTTAATGATCAGGGAAATGATCCATGATAACAGGAAATAGAGGACCGCTGTGGCGATCAACGGGAAGAAGGCTTCATAGGTACGTGCGCGTATGATATCACTCATCTTGGTCAGATCCAGGACGGTTATATAGCCTACGACGGAAGTGCTCTTAAGCAGCGATACGGCTTCGCCACGATAGACGGGCAGAAAATACAAGGCAGCCTGTGGAAGGATAAAGCGGAAAAAAGCTTGATTCTCACTGTAGCCCAAGGCCAGAGCGGCTTCGCGCTGTCCGGGATCGATGCTGTCGATCCCGCTTCTAATGATCTCGGAAGCATATGCGCCAAAGTTCATGGCAAAGCCAATGATCGCTACGCTTACCGCGGAAAGTCCGGTTTTGATAAAGACTACATAGAACAGGATCATCAGCAGAACGACAGAAGGGGTGCCCTGCATCAGCTTAACGAAAAGATCACAGAGAAGGTTGCCAAGACGGCTGCCTGTGCGGCGCAAAAGGCAGATCAGGAAAGCCAGGACCGTTCCCAGAATAATGGCGCTGGCAGTGATCAGGCAGGTCGTGCCCAGTCCTTTCAGGATCTCCTTCCAACGGTTTTCCCGGATAAAGTTTTTGTAAAAACTGTTCGCGATCTTTTTATAGAACGGAACAGAATCATCCACCTCGGCTTCCGCTTCCGCGTTCAGATCTTCGGAGCGCACAGCAACTACCAGACCGCCTTCGCTGACGGCCTCCGAGAATAAAACGCTTTCTTCCCGTTCCGGCGTTACATTCATGGTCGTGGTAAACTCTACACGGCCGGAGACCAAAGCGGGAATACGGGCGGAATAATCACCTTCCACGAATTCTACGTCATAGCCACGGGCACGGCAGAAGCGGACGGTGACATCGATGTCATATCCAACCAGCTTCCCATCCTTGATGTAGGAGAAGGGCTCGTCCGTGGGCGTCGTGATCACGCGCAGGGTTCCGTTTTCGCCTGTCAGGTCCGACATATCTACCACTTTTTTCTCTTCATCCGTACCAAACCACAAGCTGTCGATCTCTTCATATTCGCCGCTTGATTTAAGCTCCTGAAGGAATTCGTTGAATTCGGCCAGGATAGCCGCTTCTTCCGGGTCATCCTTTCGGAAAGCGAAAGAATACTTATTGTTGGTCAGCCGCTCTTTGATATAATCGATCTGCGGCTGCTGGGCGTGGATGCTTTTTAAAGAAGGCTCATCACCCAGATACGCGTCGATCAGGTGATTTTCCAGAGCGATGTTCAGATCGGCATACCCGTCGAAGTAAAAGTATTCACTGTCCGGAAAATAATGAAAGGTCTCGGCGTCCAGATGCGTACCGGACATGATACCGATATTCTTGCCATTGTAGTCTTCATACGTTACAGGACCGGTCTTCTGATCAGAAGCTTCCCCTTCTTTGGAGGAGGGCAGGACTTGCCGGATCACAGCCAGCACAAGCAGCAAAGCCAGCACGATCAGGATGATCCGATCCGTTTTTTGCGCGGTTTTCAATGGAATTCCTCCCTTTCTTGAATTAAGAAATAAACCGGTTTTATTATAGCATAGATTTACGGGAAATAAATAGCAACAGATTTTCATTGCTGTAATTTGCCCCGTTTGTATTCTCGTGGCCTTGCAAACACGGTATATATAATGATATAATTTCCAGAAAAAGGAAAGAAGAGACTCTTCATGTGCGTTCTATTTTGCTTTGGTGACAGCATTACCAGTGATCAGGTCACCGGGATCGGTACCCGAGTAGGAGAATTATTGAATCTGGAAACGTATAATTTCGCGGTTGGCTATGCCACGGCATCGGATTGGCATAATGAAGAGGAGAATATCACTCCGATCAGTTTTATAGAGCCTGCGAATACCAATACGGAGGATAATGTCCTTTCCAATCAGATCCGCAGAGCTTTGCAGTCTACGACCGGGTCGGGAGAGGAGATCCGATGGCGCCATCCTTATCCCTTCGGAGAGGATAAGCGCAGCAAGATCTACAGCCTGCCGGCTTCTATGGGAACAGGAACAGGAAGCGCCCCGGATCCGGATATTATCTATATCGCGATCGCAACGAATGATGGCAACCAGCCGCAGAATGTGGTGACAGATGACAGAGCAGAAGTTTTTCGTCAGTCTTATGATGAGTTAACAAGAAACAGCCTGGCATCCGCGCTGCGATGGGCCATTGAAACACTGATCTGCGCCTATCCTTATGCCAATATATTTGTGGCTTCCCCACTGCAGACATACTGTGATCTTCCCTGGATGGATCAAACAACGACTCTTTTAAAAAGAGATATCATAAAGGATGTCGCCCGGTTCTGCGGTGTGAAGTTTATTGACAGTTTTTATGAGAGCGGATTTAACCGTCTGGTGGCTAAAGAGCATGGTGAAGTCCATCCGGACGAAGGATGGAAAGAGAATATAGCGCGCTTTGTCGCAGGAAGAATAGCCGCGGGTTATCATATACCGAATCCAAGTGAAGAATAAAAACGAATCTAAATTTTACCAACAATCCAACAAAAACACAGAATATTCTGTTTGTTTATGTTGGATTCTTTTGGCTGATAGCTTGACAAACCAACAATCGTAGTGTAGAATAAAGAAAAGATATTCTTGTTGTACTATATACTTTTTTATATAAGGAGGCTGCTATGAGCCGGTTTTATAATGGTTATATCGATAAAACGGAACGTATCACCCATCTGGTAAACCATCTGTTTGAGAAGATGCCAGAGATCGAAGCTGACCGTGCTGTGCTGGTCACCGAGTCTTACAAACAAACAGAAGCGGAACCTATGATCATGCGCCGTGCTAAGGCGTTTGATAATATCTGCCGCAATATCCCTATCATCATTCGCCCGGAGGAGTTGATCGTCGGCAGTGCCACCATCGCGCCGAGAGGCTGCCAGGTCTTCCCCGAGTATTCTTTTGAATGGCTGGAGGCCGAGTTTGATACGGTAGAGACTCGTGAGGCGGATCCTTTCTATATTTCCGAAGAAACGAAGAAGACCCTGCATGAGGTCTATAAATATTGGAAGGGCAAGACTACCAGCGACTTGGCTACGTCCTACATGGCGCCGGAAACGCTGGTCGCGATCGAGCATAATATGTTCACGCCCGGCAACTATTTCTATAATGGCGTCGGCCATATCACCGTAAAGTATGGTGAAGTGCTGGCCATCGGTTATGAAGGCATTATGGAAAAAGCGGCCAAGGAGCTGGCTTCCATGTCCGTAGGTGATGCGGATTATTCCCGTAAGCATGAGTTCCTGGAAGCTGTTATCATCAGCTGCAATGCGGCCATCCAGTATGCCTATCGGTATGCGCAGCTCGCCCGGGAAGAGGCGGACAAGTGCACCGATCCGGTTCGTCGCCAGGAACTGCTTACGATCGCTCAGAACTGCGAACGGGTGCCGGCCAAGGGTGCTACGTCCTTCTATGAAGCCTGCCAGTCCTTCTGGTTCATCCAGATGCTGATCCAGACAGAGGGCAGCGGTCATTCCATCTCGCCCGGACGTTTCGACCAGTATATGTATCCGTATTATAAAGCGGATCTGGATGCCGGCCGCATCACGCGTGAATTCGCGCAGGAGTTGATGGATTGCATCTGGGTCAAGCTGAATGACCTGAATAAGTGCCGTGACGCGGTCTCCGCGAAGGGTTTTGCCGGATACAGTCTGTTCCAGAACCTGATCGCCGGCGGGCAGAACGCGGAAGGTCTGGACGTGACCAATGATCTGTCCATCATGAGCATACAGGCCTCCATGCATGTACGGCTGCCGCAGCCTTCCTTCAGTGTTCGTGTCTGGAACAAGAGCCCGCATGAATTCCTGATGCGCGCGGCGGAACTGACCCGCACAGGCATCGGACTTCCTGCTTATTATAATGATGAAGTCATCATTCCCTCTCTGATGAGCCGCGGTCTTACTTTGCAGGAGGCCAGAGAGTACAATATCATCGGTTGCGTAGAGCCGCAGATCAGCGGCAAAACAGACGGCTGGCATGACGCGGCCTTCTTCAACATGTGCCGCCCCATGGAGCTGGTCTTCCACAATGGCAAAGACAACGGCGTCCAGGTCGGTATCGATACCGGCAATGTCGAGGACATGAAGACCTTCGATGAGTTCTATGATGCTTATAAAAAGCAGATGAACTACATGATCAGCCTGATGGTCAACGCCGATAACGCCATCGATGTGGCTCATGCGGAGCGTTGCCCGCTGCCTTATCTTTCCAGTATGGTCGATGACTGCCTCAAGCGCGGAAAGAGCGTGCAGGAGGGCGGAGCGGTCTATAACTTCACCGGTCCTCAAGGATTCGGTATCGCCAATATGACAGACTCCTTGTATGCGATCAAGACCCTTGTCTATGATGAGAAAAAGGTCACGATGGCTGAATATAAAGAAGCGATCGATCATAACTTCGGCAAGCAGCTTTCCGATGAGGAAGCCGGACAGGTTACCGAAGCGCTGGCCGCGCAGCTGGCCGCTCAGGGTGAAAAGATCGATGAAGCCCGGGTCCGCGATATCTTCCGCTTGGCCAAGAATGGCGGCATTCCGGAAGAGAAGCGTGTCAAGTATGAAGCCCTGAAGGCTATGATAGAAGAAGATGTTCCGAAATATGGGAATGATATCGAAGAGGTCGACATGTTTGCCCGTGATGTCGCCTATACTTACACCAAGCCGCTTGAAACATACCGCAATCCGCGAGGAGGTCAGTTCCAGGCCGGTCTGTATCCGGTTTCCGCTAATGTTCTGCTGGGACAGCAGACCGGAGCCACGCCGGATGGGCGTTATGCCAACACGCCGGTAGCGGATGGCGTAGGACCGGCATCCGGCCGCGATACGCATGGACCGACTGCCACAGCAAACTCTGTCGCGCGTCTGGATCATTACATCGCTTCCAACGGTACCCTGTTCAATCAGAAATATCATCCCTCGGCCTTGGCCGGTGAGGAGAGCCTGGCAAAATTCGTAGCCATGATCCGCGGCTATTTCGACCAGAAGGGCAGCCACATGCAGTTCAACGTAGTCAGCCGTGAAACACTGCTTGATGCGCAGGCGCATCCGGAGAAATACAAGACGCTGGTCGTTCGTGTAGCCGGTTACAGCGCGCTCTTTACCACCTTGTCACGTGCATTACAGAACGATATCATTGCTCGTACCGAGCAGGGACTGGAAACGTATGAATGAGAACTATTGGTCAGAAAAAGGCCGGATCTTTGATATCCAAAAGTATTCGATCCATGATGGACCAGGCATCCGGACCATCGTATTCCTGAAAGGCTGTCCGCTTCGCTGCCGCTGGTGCTGCAATCCGGAATCCCAGGAATTCGAGATCCAGACCATGCGTTTGCCGGATCGCAAACCAAAGGTCGTTGGACGGGATGTTACGGTTCGGGAAGTCATGGATGAGGTAGAGAAGGACCGCGTTTATTATCGTCGTTCCGGTGGAGGTCTTACTCTTTCCGGAGGGGAATGTCTGGCACAGCCTGATTTTTCCGCGGCGTTGCTTCGGGCCGCTCATGAAAATGGTATCAATACCGCGATCGAATCCACCGGGTTCGCGCCGTTCGAACAGATCCAGAAGCTCCTTCCTTATCTGGATTACTATTTAATGGATATCAAGCATATCGACAGCGCGAAACATAAAGAATATACCGGACAGCCCAATGAGCGGATCCTGGAGAACGCGTTCAAGATCGCTTCTTCCTCCAATGTGGAACTGATCATCCGTGTTCCGGTCATCGCGCCGTTTAATGGAACACCGGAGGAGATTGCGGCGATCGGCCGGTTCGCGAAGTCGCTGCCGGGCGTCCGCAAAATGCACCTGCTTCCGTATCATCGCCTGGGACAGGATAAATATGCCGGGTTGGGCCGGGAGTACCTTTTGCCGGATCTTATGCCGCCCGATGCGGATACGATGCGTACACTTTTGAAAGCGGCGGAAGAAGCAAGCGGTTTGTATTGTCAGATCGGCGGATAAGGGACCTTACGTTTTTCGAGTTCGCTTGAGCAAGTCCCTTAACGATTTTTGGAGGTTGGAATGCCGGAATTAAACGATAAAATGAGGATCGTACAGGAGCTGGTGCCGGGCAAGCAGATCACGCTGGCTCATATCGTAGCAGCGCCGGACCCGATCCTTTACCAGAAATTGGGGCTGGACCCGGCTGTCGATTATTCCAAAGCGGCGATCGGCATCATGACCATGAGTCCGGCGGAGACAGCGATCGTAGCCGGAGATATTGCCATGAAGGCATCAGGCATTGAACTGGGATTCCTGGACCGATTCAGCGGAACCTTGATCATCACGGGTATGATCTCGGATGTAGAGGCATCCTGGGAAGCGGTCCTCGCGTATTGCCAGGGCAAGCTTGGTTTTACGATCTGTGAGATCACAAAGACCTGACCGGTATGAAAAAGATCATATTTATGGGGCGGACCGGTGCCGGAAAAACAACATTGACGCAGGCTATCAGGGGAGAGTCCATCGAGTATCAAAAGACCCAGTATATCCATTACGAAGACGTGGTGATCGATACTCCCGGAGAATACGCGGAAACGCAGCATTTGGGCCGCGCATTGGCTCTGTACTCTTATGAGGCGGATGTTGTAGGCCTTCTGGCCAGCGCAACGGAACCCTATTCTTTATATCCTCCCAATATCACCTGCATGGTGAATCGAGAGGTGATCGGGATCGTTACCAAGGTAGATGATCCAAACGCCAGACCGGAGTGGGTCGCCAGCTGGCTTCGCAATTCCGGATGTAAGAAGATCTTTTTCGTCAACTCCGTGACGGGTAAGGGGATCGATGAGATCATTCAATATTTGGACGCATAAAAAAGTAGGAAGGGATCAGTTATCCCTTCCTACTATTGTGATTATGGATCGTTGGTTTACTTCTTCAGCAGATCACGGATCTCGGTCAGCAGCACGGTCTGCTCATCCGGAGCAGGCTCTTCCGCAGGCGCTTCTTCTTCCTTTTTCTTGAGCTTGTTCATTGCTCTGATGATGCAGAACAGAACAAGAGCGACCAGCAGGAAGTTGATGATAGCCATGATGAACTTGCCGATCAGCAGTTCAGCAGAGCCGACAGTGATGGCCATAGCGCTGAAATCGATACCGCCGCAGATCATACCGATGACGGGAGAGATGATATCTTCCACCAGGGAGCTGACGATGGCTGTGAACGCGCCGCCAATGATGATGCCGACGGCCATGTCCATGACGTTGCCACGGGAAATGAATTCTTTAAATTCCCCGAAAAAACCTTTTTTCTCGCTCATAACA
The DNA here is from genome assembly GCA_900316145.1 of uncultured Eubacteriales bacterium. Classification (GTDB taxonomy): domain Bacteria; phylum Bacillota; class Clostridia; order Lachnospirales; family Bianqueaceae; genus RUG159. The sequence goes on along the minus strand of ONBQ01000130.1, from coordinate 2,003 downwards.
AGAGTCCTCCTTTAACAAGAGTCGATGACAGAAACTCTGCCTTTTTTAGAATTATACCGCATTGAAATGAAATGTCAAGATGATTTGGAGTTGTGAAGTATGGCTAAAACAAGAAGCACCAATGTGCAGACTTTCACAAGTGGAACACCCTATAAATTGATCCTGCTGTTTGCCCTGCCCATGATCGCCGGAAATATGTTCCAGCAGGCTTATGTCATGTGCGATACGTTGATAGTAGGGCGGTTTTTAGGTGTCCATGCATTGGCGGCGGTCGGCGCGGCGGACTGGTTTAACTGGATGATCCTGGGCAGTGTCATCGGGTTTACACAAGGCTTTTCCATAAAAATAGCCCAGCAGTTCGGGGCGGAGGATTTTTCCGGATTAAGGAAAACCATTGGAGCCTCGATCCGGTTAAGCATTCTCCTTTCGATCCTGGGAACGGCCGCGGCGCAGCTGCTGATCCGGCCGGTGCTGACATGGATGAATACGCCAAAGCAGATCATAGGGCAGGCCGATCTTTATTTAAGGATCCTTTTTGCCGGCATTCCAGTGGTGGTTGCTTATAATACGGCTTCTTCCATCTTGCGTTCATTAGGCAACAGCCGTCTGCCGCTGATCGCCATGGTATTGGCCTCGATCCTGAATATCGTTCTGGATATCATATTGATCCTGGTATTTCATATGGGGGTAGCGGGAGCAGCGCTCGCGACTGTCATTGCACAGTTGGTTTCCTTCCTCTTCTGTTTGAACGCGCTCAGGCACGTGACTTTCCTGAAATTGGAGAAGGAGGATATGGCCTCCCATGCGCAGCTGAATAAGGAATTGATCCGTCTGGGCATTCCTATGGCGCTGCAGAACCTGGTCATTTCTATTGGAGGCCTGATCCTGCAGGGAGTCGTCAATGGATTCGGCGTATTGTTTATCGCAGGCTATACCGCGACCAATAAGATTTTTGGATTGCTGGATGCGGCGGGCATCGCCTATGGCAACGCAGTAGCAACCTATGCGGGACAGAACCTGGGGGCCGGCAAGCTGGACCGCATCCGCACAGGCGTCCTTCACAGTGCCATCATGGGAATCATTACAGCGGTGGCAGTAACCGTGATCATGATCGTCTTTGGACGGGCTATTCTTAGTCTTTTCATTTCGGGCACGCCGGAGGAAACAGAGGAGACCCTTCGCATTGCCTTGCGTTACCTCTATTTTATGGCGTTGCTGCTGCCTTCCCTGTATCTGTTATACAACTATCGTTCCGCTCTTCAGGGGCTTGGCGAGACCATGATCCCCATGATATCCGGCCTTTTGGAGCTGGCGACCCGTATGACGGTGGTCTTTGTCCTTTGCAAGATCATAGGGTCCGACGGAATATTCTGGGCAGAGATCATGGCCTGGGTCAGCGCGGCGATCTTGCTGTTCATCGCGTATCGGATCAAGATCCGAAAGATCGAAAAGACGTATTCTTAAAAGACCAGCTTTCGTATGCAAGGATGGAAAACAAATCAGAATATCAAAAGAATAAAAAAGCTTATGAATAAATTTTTTCACAAGCTTTTTTTATTGTTGCGCGATCAAGATCCGATATCAGTCCTTCCTTCTGGTCATGATGATACCGACGATCGCCCCGATCAGGATGACCGGCGCGACCCGGACAAATACCCATTCAAAGGAATGAAAAGCCGTTCCAAGAACCGCCGTTTCAGGGTCGCCGAAATTCCAACCCAAGTATGGACTGTTCAGGTAAAGCAACACCGCCGTGATGAGCACGATCCCAACTGCCAATACAATGAAAAGAAGGTGAGCGGTCTTTCTTCTGGACTGCTGCCTCTTGGAAAGCTGCAGATTGATGACTTCCAGCTTCTGTGAAATGGCTTTCAGATCATCGGCCTCAGGCGCTGTAACGGACTCTCCCAGCAAAGTACTGACGGGAGTTTCCAGCGCTTCTGATAATGCAAGAAGCAATTCGGAATCCGGAACGGATAGGCCTTGCTCCCATTTGGAGATCG
>ONBQ01000041.1 GCA_900316145.1 uncultured Eubacteriales bacterium | reverse complement strand
GAAAAAGCCGGTCTTTGGTGACCGGCTTTAATTCATTTGCTTCATCAGGATCATGCCTTCCGCTGCCTGCTGCGGCAGGGAAACGAAAACTTTTTGTCTCGCATGCGGTGCGGACTCCTGCGCCTTTCCCTCTTCATCGGTGATAGAAGAAACCGTAACAGGGATCGGCTCTCCCTTCGGAGCCAGCAAATAGACCGTATCCCCGACCGAGAATTTATTGCGTTGTTCGACCAGCGTCTGATCTTTCCCGACTGAAAGGACTTTTCCTACAAACACGGCGCTCTTTTGATATTCCGCCGATGAATAGTTATAAGAATTCTGGTCCGGATCTCCTAAGTAGAATCCGGTACTGTAATCTCTATGGCTTACCATGGACAGAAGCTCTTTATAATAGGGCTTCTTTTTTTCGTACAGCGCGGGATCCTCAAAGAGGTCATCGATCGCTTCCCGGTAGGCTTTGGCCGTCATCGCCACATACAGAGGCGTTTTCATACGGCCTTCTATCTTAAAGCTTATTACACCGGCCTGGATCATCTGCGGAAGGTATTCGATCATGCACAGGTCTTTGCTGTTCATGATATAGGTCCCTTCCTCACCCTCAAATACCGGCATGTATTCACCGGGACGCGTCTCTTCTACCAGATGATATTTCCACCGGCAGGGATGTACGCAGGCTCCCTGGTTGGCATCCCGTCCCGCCAGGTAATTGCTCAGCAGGCAACGGCCTGATATGGACATACACATGGCTCCGTGCACAAACGCCTCGATATCCAGATCCGGGTCGACCTTCAAACGGATCCTGGCAAGCTGATCCAGGCTGATCTCTCGGGCCGCGACGATCCGCTTTACTCCCTGCTTGTGCCAAAAGGACATGGTCCGAGAATTCGTAGCGCTGGCCTGCGTGCTTAAGTGGATCTCCATATCCGGGATGACTTCCCTCGCGATGGAAAGGATCCCGGCATCCGCTACGATCAAGGCGTCTACGGAAATGGACTGAAGGAATAAGAGATAGTCCTCCAGTCCATCCAGTTGATCTTCATGGGCGATGATATTGACTGTTACATGGACCCTTACGCCATGAGCATGGGCATAGGCTACGGATTCCCGCATAGTATCCCGGTCAAAATTGGCTGCCCGGGCTCTTAGTCCGTAGTTCGTACCGCCTATATAGACGGCATCCGCTCCATACAGGATCGCTGTACGAAGCGCCTCCGGGCTGCCCGCCGGCACCAGAAGCTCAGGCTTTCTCAGGTCTTTTATCGATTCCATGATCATGCTTGCTCTTACTCCCCGCCTTCAGTGGATTCCTGGTCCGGATAGTTGCCTTCCCGGGCCGCCAGGAACTCATCATAATCTGCGGTGAAGAAATGAGAGTTGGATCCGTCATCACGAAGGATGAAGTACAAAGCATCCGACTCCGCCGGGTACAAGACCGCCTCGATAGAGGCTTTACCCGGAGAACAGATCGGTCCGATCGGATAACCGGCATACTTATAGGTGTTGTATCCGGAATCGATCTCCAGATCCGCGTAGGTAAGGTTATCAGATCCGCTGCTTTCTTCTCCTAAGGCATAAAGGACGGTACTGTTGAGCTGCCAGGGCATGTTCTGTTCCATACGATTATACAGAACAGCCGCGACCATGGGACGCTCTTCATCCAGCTTAGCCTCTTTTTCAATAACGGAGGCCATCGTAACGACCTGATCGGTCGTAAGACCCAGCTCCTGGATCCGCTGCTTATCGGAATCCGTGAGCTCTACCTCGAACTGACGCAGCAGACGGGCTACCACGCCCTGTGCTCCGTTTTCAGGGATCACATCATAGGTATTCGGGAACAGATACCCTTCCAGAATATTGCGGCGCTTACTGTTGCCGCCATACATATCCATGGTATAGTAGTCGAAATCATAAGACGTATCATTGCAGGCCGCCAGGAATTCCTCTCGCAGGCAGATTTCCTTCTCCTGCAGATAATCCGCGATCTGCTCGACGGTCCAGCCTTCGGGAATGGTGATACGTACGCTTTCCTGCTTGGTACCGCTGCTCAGGATCCGCATGATCTCCTCATCCGGCATGCCGATGACGAAGGAATAGGTTCCGTATTTGAAATCATTCTCCGTGCCCAGTACCTTGGCGCGCAGACGGAACTTGGTCGCGCTTTCGACCACGCCGTTCTCCTCAAGGATCTCCGCGATATCTTTCGCGGTGGAACCTTTCGGGATCGTGAGCATGACCGTTTGTCCGTTCGGATCATAGGTTTCTGCCTTATCTCCCACGACGAACTGGAATGCCGCGTCATAGGACATAACAGCGGCCAGCGCGATGATGATAACCAGCACGACCAGCACGATCAGCTTTTTGATATTGCGCGTGATCAGCGCCAGAAATTTATTGACGTAATCCATACTTAGCGCACCTCCATGATGATCGGTAAGATAACGGGACTGCGCTTCATTTCTTTCCAGAGATACTCACGCAGACTATCGCGGATCTCCGTCTTGATGCTGCCCCAATCCACGATATGGTGGGAGCGGCACAGTTCGAAGGCATCCAGCACGACCTCCCTGCAGTTTTCCATCAATTCCTCGGATTCTCTCACATATACGAACCCTCGGGAAACGATATCCGGGCCGGCCATCAGCTCGCCTGTCAGCTTCTTTAATGTCATGACTACGATCAACAGTCCGTTTTCCGAAAGAAGCTTTCGATCTCTCAGAACGATGTTGCCGACATCGCCAACACCCAGACCATCGACCAGAAGCGGCTCGACCTCAACATCGCCAACGATATGCCCGCCATGGCTGTCCAGTTCCAGAACATTGCCGTTTCGCATGAGGAAGGTATTCTTCTCTTCATGGCCGAGGCCGATGATCAGATCCGCGTGTTTGCGCAGATGCTGGAATTCTCCGTGAACAGGAATGAAGTATTTCGGTTTAACAAGACTATAGATCAGTTTCAATTCTTCCTGGCTGGCATGTCCGGAAACATGGGTATCTTCGGAGATGACTGTCGCGCCGCGCTCCATCAGTTCATTGATGACACGGGTCACGGCCTTTTCATTGCCAGGGACCGGCTTGGAACTGAAGATGACCGTATCGCCCTCTTTGATGACGATGTTCCGGTGTTCTCCGGAAGCCATGCGGGACAATGCCGCCATGGGTTCTCCCTGACTGCCTGTGGTGATGATGACGAGTTCTTCATCATCATACTTATTCATTTCTTCCACGTCGATCAGTCGGTTTTCGTCGAAATCAAGATAGCCGATATCGACCGCCGTATTGACGACATTGACCATGCTTCGTCCCACGACCACAACTTTGCGATCGTAGTATTCTGCCGCGTTGATGATCTGTTGTACACGGTCTACATTGGACGCGAAGGTCGCGACCAGAATGCGGCCTTTCGCATTGGCGAATGTATTCTTGAACATGCTGCTGATGCTGCGTTCGGACATGGTAAAACCGGTACGTCCGGCGTTGGTACTGTCGCTCATCAGCGCAAGGACCTTTTTACGACCAAGGTAAGCAAACCGCTGCAGATCGATCATATCACCATGGATGGGCGTATAGTCGATCTTAAAGTCACCGGTATGCAGCAGGACACCGGCCGGAGTCGTAATAGCCAGCGCGGCGGCGTCCGCGATACTGTGGTTGGTCCGGATAAATTCCACGCTGAAGCACCCCAGCTTGACCACATCTCCATACTGGACCGTGGTCAGACTGTAACCGTTCAGGCCGAATTCTCTCATTTTGTTTTCTACCAGGCAATTCGTAAGTCTGGTGCCAAAGACCGGTATATGAAACTCCCGAAGCAGATACGGCAGCGATCCGATATGATCCTCATGGCCGTGCGTCAGGACGACTCCCTTTACTTTTTCACTGTTTTTTCTTAGATAATCAAAGTTCGGTATGATCAAGTCGATGCCAAGCATATCGGTCTCCGGAAACGCGAGACCACAGTCAATGATCAGGATCTCATCCTGGCATTCGATCAATGTCATATTCTGGCCGATCTGGTCCAGACCGCCTAACGGAATGATACGGACCTTGGAACGGCTCTTCTTCACAATTGTGTTTGTATTTGTCAAAATTGTTCACCTTTCAGTTTATATATATGTTTTATTCTTCATCCAGAAGCAGATCAAAGTCCCCATCCATTTCTTGAAATGCTTCGATGACGGCCGACTCTTCGTCCTCCTCGAGCACGGTCGTTACATAATAATCCGTAGTGCCGTCTTCTTTCAGCACCAGGAACTCAGACTCCGCCTCCGGGCAGATCTTGAAGATGAAGACACCGTCTTCTTCTTCCTCTTCCGGATCATCCGGATCCGGCTCGCCCATATTCACGGCACCCAGGAAATATGTGCTTCCTTTCCATTCCAATGTTTCGAAAACATCCAGAACGGATTTCAGCTGTTCGGTCGGTTCATATAATGTGATCTGTTTTTCCTGTCCTTCCATGATAGGCTTCTCCTCGATAGTGTTGATCTCTTGTTTGTGCTTGAGCTGATCCAGATAGCTTTGCAGAATAATGACCGCGGCTAACTGATCGACCACCTGTTTGCGCTCGAAACGGTCTTTTTTGAGTTCTTTAAGCGGCTGTTCCGCCAGACGGGTGGAAAGCCTTTCATCCCAGAGAATGACCTCTACCCGGTAAATATCCCGGAGCAGACGCTTGCGAAAGGCCTCTGTCTTTTGCGTACGCACGCCTTCCGTGTCATTCATATTGCGCGGATACCCCAGCACGATGGTCTCGATCTGATATTCATTGACGATCTCGCGAAGACGGTAGATCGTTTTCTTTAATGCTTCCGGCTCATCCCTCCAGATGGTCTCAAGAGGGGTCGCAACGGTACGGGAAGGATCGCTGATGGCGCATCCTACCGTACGGTCACCATAATCCAGGCCCAGGATCCGCATGCCCATTGCTTACTCTTTCTTATCATTCAGATGATGATAATCCACGAAAGCGCGTACCAGTTCTTCCACGATATCATCTCTGTTGATCTGCGTGATCTTACTGCGTGAATTGTTGAATCCGGTGATATAGGTGGGATCGCCGGACATGATATAGCCTGTCATCTGGTTGACCGGGTTATAGCCTTTCTCGATCAATGCTTTGTATACATCGATCAGAATAGAAGAAACCCTGTTTTCCGTCTCATTGATGACACTGAAATACTGAGTCTTATTCTCCTGCATGATATACCCCCATTAGATATGTTCCCTTCCCCGCAGAGACCACGGAATGGATCTGGACCGGGACCAGGGTGTTTTGGTGAGGACCCTCCGGAAGAGCAACTCTGACACGTAAATAATTGGCCGTATACCCTTCCCAGACCGAGTCATCACCGATCGGCTGCTCTATCAATACATCAAGCGTTTGCCCAACGAACTGCCGGGCAAAGCTCAGTTCACTTTCCTTCGCGATCGCGATCATAGCCTCACTGCGCGACCGTTTTGTCCCATCATCCACAAATAGATCGGTACGGCGGGCTGCTGCCGTTCCGCCTCTGGCTGAATAGGGAAATACATGAAGATCGGCAAACCCGATTTCTTTTATGAAGCGCGCTGATTCTTCAAAATCCTGTTCCGTTTCACCAGGGAACCCTACGATCACATCCGTCGTAAGGGCAACATCCGGAAACGCGCCCCGAAGCTTATCCGCGGCCAATTTGAATTCCTCCGGCGTATACCGACGGTTCATGGCCTTCAGCGTTGCGGCCGCGCCGCTTTGCAAGGACAGATGGTAATGCGGACAGAGCTTGGTGCTCTTTTTAACCGCCTCGATATATTCATCCGTAATGAGCCCTACTTCCAGAGACCCGAGCCGGATACGCTCCAGACCATCGATCGCGTCCAAAGCGAGGATCAGATCCGGCAGTGATGGATGGTCTTCCAGATCACGCCCATAGGAACTGAGATGGATCCCTGTCAGGACGATCTCACGGATCCCGTTCTTAGCCAGCGTTCTTGCTTCCTGTACGGCTTCTGACAGCGGTTTGCTTTTTAATGGCCCTCTTACATAGGGAATGATACAATAGGAACAGAACTGTCGGCATCCATCCTGGACCTTTAAAAAGGCCCGTGTATGGGAACCCGCGTCGCTTATGAAAAAGCCTTCTTCTTCCGCCGGCAGGACAGGATCCTTCTGCAGGCGTTCAAAAACCTTTTTAACGATATGTTCTTTATCACGGTTGGAAATGATAAGATCCGCCAGACCATCCAGCGATTGCGAAGCCTCGATGTTCTGATCGACATAGCACCCGCACGCAACGATCAGCGCCAAAGGATTGCGCGTGCGCATCCGATGCAGCATCTGACGGGATTTATGCGCGGCAATGTGTGTGACCGTACAGGTATTGACCAGGTAAACATCCGCCTCTTCTTCTGAAGAAACGACCTGACAGCCGGCTCTTTCGAATTGCTCCAGCATAGCCTGAGACTCATAGCCGTTGACTTTACAGCCCAAAGTATAACAAGCAACACGGAGCATGGAATTATGCTCGCTCACAGAATCCTCCGTTTCTTTGAAGGCCATCTCTCGCAAACCGCCCAAAACCCATGCGAAAGATCAAATCGGCCCTTGATGGCTACCCGAACATATCTTTTCTTATTATATATAAAAACGACTCTCTTTTCAACGATTTTTTATCATTTTGGCAATTGACACAAAAATAGAATTAGAGGATAATATTTGTGCGTTATAATTTATACTAAGGAGGCTTTTCCCTGTATGAGAGAAGTTTTTGTATTAATAAATACCATCGAAAAAGTAAAACAATTCGTACAGTCCGTCTCTTCCTATGAGGGAGATCTGGACCTTTCCACCGGCCGTTATATCATAGACGCCAAATCCATCATGGGTATTTTCAGTCTGGACATCAGTTCTCCTTTGAAGCTCATCATCCACAATGACGAGACGGCCAATGGGCTGATCGCGGAACTGAAAGATTGTATCGTAGGATCCGATTCGTAAAGGAGGTATGGAACATGCCGATGGATGATCAGCAGCTTACAGAAAACAAGTTGATCCTGCTCTATGTCCTGCAGCAAAAAGAAACGATATCCTCTATCGAGCTCTCGGATTTTATTATTTTCAAAGGATACATGGACTATTTTTCCATGCAGCAGTTTCTTGCAGAGCTGGAAGAATCCGAGCTGGTCATGAAGGGTCCGAATGATCAGTACCGGCTCAGTTCGGCCGGCCGCGAAGTTGTGGAAACATTTCGGTCCCGTATTCCGAACAGTATCCGCGATGAGATCACGGAGTACGCAAGGACCTCCGCCTTCCGCCGCTCTTCCATGCTGGAAGCGGATACTACGATCCAGCCCGTGGAAAAAGGATATCAGGTACGCCTGGGCATCCGGGATTATGACCATGACGTTTTTGCTCTGACTCTTTCTGCCGATACGGAAGAGGAAGCCTTTGCCATCCGCAACCGCTGGCAGAAATCAGGCATGACCATTTACCGTCATCTGATCTCGGAACTGAAAGGCTGATCCAGCCCGATCGTTTTCTCTATGTGCTCCCACACCTGTTCGATGCCTTCCTTTGTTTCCGAAGACACCGGAATGATGCGATCCATATGATCGATCCCTAAACTTTTTCGAATGACAGCCAGCTGCTTTTGCAGCTGGTTTTTGCTTATCTTGTCCCGCTTTGTCGCGATGATCAGTGGCTCGATCCCATAATAGGTCATCCAGTCGTACATCATCTTATCACCGGCTCCGGGTTCATGGCGGATATCGATAAGCAGGACACTCTCCTTCAGCTGCTTTCGTGTCTGAAGGTAAGATTCGATGACCTGCCCCCATTTTTTCTGCTCCGCCTGTGAGACCTTGGCGTACCCGTATCCGGGCAGATCCACGAGAAACAGCAGATCATTGATGTTGTAAAAGTTGATAGTGCGGGTCTTGCCAGGGGATTGACTGGTCCTGGCCAGAGCCTTGCGGCCTGTTAAGGCATTGATCAAAGATGATTTTCCTACGTTCGATTTTCCGATAAAGGCGATCTCAGGAAGTCCGGTCTCGGGAAATTGCTTTTTGACGGCCGCTACTGCCTCCAGGCTGGCTTTTTTGATAACCATGGGTCTAATTCCTTTTCATGTACAACAAAAGCCGGAATGACCGGCTTTTGTATTTATGTTCTCATTATGCAGGCTGCCCTTTTCTGAGCAGTTTGTCACGGGAAGCAGACTCTTTTTCGTGATCCGCGAATTCGATGATCGGATCATCAAGCTTCTCCACGACCTTCTTGGTGATCGTGACCCGGTCTACGTTCTCCATAGAGGGGATCTCGAACATAAGATCTTCCATAACATCTTCAATGACAGCCTTCAGACCGCGGGCTCCTGTTTTGCGCTCATACGCCTGATGCGCGATAGCCTGCAGCGCTTCATCTTCGAACTGCAGATCCACATCATCGATGGCAAACAGTGTTTCATACTGTTTTACAAGAGAATTACGCGGCTCCTTCAGGATCCGTACCAGAGCGTCCTCTGTCAGACCTTCCAGCGAAACAACGACCGGAAGACGACCGACGAATTCAGGGATCAGTCCATATTTGACCAGATCCTGCGGCATCAGATCCTTCAAAACATCTTGGGAATCCTTGGATGTGACACTGCCCTCCGCGCCAAAACCGATGGTCTTCTGATTGGTCCGGTTCTTGATGATGCGGTCCAGGCCATCAAAGGCGCCGCCGCAAATAAAGAGGATGTTCGTTGTGTCGATCTGGATGAACTCATGCTGCGGATGCTTTCTTCCACCGGTCGGAGGAACGGAAGCAACCGTGCTTTCCAGGATCTTAAGCAGTGCCTGCTGTACGCCTTCACCACTGACATCACGCGTGATGGACGGATTCTCGCTCTTGCGGGCGATCTTATCGATCTCATCGATATAGATGATGCCATGCTCAGCTTTCTCAATGTCATGATCCGCCGCCTGGATCAGCTTCAGCAGAATATTCTCAACATCTTCACCGACATAGCCGGCTTCCGTCAGGCTGGTAGCATCCGCGATCGCGAAGGGAACCTTCAGGATCCGGGCCAATGTCTGCGCAAGGTATGTTTTGCCGGAACCGGTCGGGCCGACCATGATGATATTGCTCTTCTGCAGATCCACATCATCGATCCGATTGACCGCATATACCCGCTTATAATGATTATACACCGCGACAGAAAGAGCCTTTTTCGCCCGATCCTGGCCGATCACGTATTCATCCAGATATGCCTTGATCTCACGCGGGCGAGGCAGTTTTTCATCAAACGCGGTATCTTCATACTCTGCCAGTTCACGCTCAATGATATCAGCGCACAGCTCTACACATTCATCACAGATATATACCCCGTTCCCGGCCAGGAGCCTGCGGACCTGGTCCTGGCTCTTGCCGCAGAACGAACAGGTGAACTGTCTGTTGTCATCCAGTCTGGAAGTCATGTATGCACCTCAAATGTTGATTTAGATTCTCTTTTCAATGACCTTATCGATCAGGCCATATTCTACTGCTTCTTGGGCTGTGAGCCAGTTGTCACGCTCTGTATCCTTCTCGATCACTTCCAGCGGCTTGCCGGTGTTCTCGCTAAGGATCTTGTTAAGACGCTCACGCGTACGCAGGATATGCTCGGCAGAGATCTTGATATCCGTTGCCTGTCCCTGCGCGCCGCCCATGGGCTGATGGATCATAACTTCCGCGTTTGGAAGCGCGAAACGCTTGCCCTTGGCACCGCCGGAAAGCAGGAAAGCGCCCATGCTGGCAGCCATGCCTACACAAACCGTGGATACATCCGCGCGTACGTGTTGCATGGTATCATAGATGGCCAGGCCAGCGGAAACAGAACCGCCGGGGCTGTTGATGTAGAAATAGATGTCCTTTTCCGTATCTTCGGAATCCAGGAACAAAAGCTGCGCAACGACCAGGCTGGCCGTCACATCATTCACTTCTTCAGAAAGAAAGATGATACGGTCTTTCAGAAGACGGGAATAGATATCAAAAGACCGCTCGCCATGGCTGGTCTGTTCAATAACATAAGGAACCAATGAGTTTTTCATGATAAACCTCCTTACCTGTGACATGTAATATATACACGTCTTTTATAAAGCAATAATTCCCATGCTCCTAGACTGAAGGCCTAAGAGCACGGGATCTGATAGTCTGAAATTAAGCCTGGACCAAAGCTTCTCCGGCCTTCTGACGGAGAAGGTCATCCTTCATGGAAGCGATGCCGGCTTCACCCAGAGCGGTGCGGACCTGCTCTTCTTCCATGCGGTACATCTCGGCCATATCCTTGATCTGCTTATCGATATCTTCATCGGTGATCTCGAGACCTTCCGCTTTGGCAACGGCATCCAGGATCAGCGTCTGCTTGATATTCTTAAGCGCCTCCGGACGAACAGTGTTGATCAGAGAGGCCATGTTGCCGCCGGTGATCTTCATGTACTGCTCCATGTTCATACCCTGCTGAGCCAGGCTCTGCGCAAAGTTGTTGACCATGCCTTCTGCCTCGGTCTCGACCATGGCATCCGGAATATCCATTTCAGTCTGCTCGACCAGCTTATCCAGAAGATCCTGACGATACTTGTTATCAGCCTCGCGCTGCTTTCTTTCGGTAAGCTTTACGCGGACATCAGCCTTGTATTCATCCAGAGTATCGAACTCGGAAACATCCTGAGCGAACTCATCATCGATCGCAGGAACTTCCTTTTTCTGGATCTTTTTGACAGCGACCTTGAACAGCGCCGGCTTGCCGGCCAGTTCCTTGGCATTGTAATCTTCAGGGAAGGTGACGTTGACTTCGACATCATCACCGACGTTCTTGCCGACCAGCTGGTCTTCAAAGGTATCGATGAAGGAATGAGAGCCCAGTACCAGAGCGTGGTCCTCAGCCTTGCCGCCATCAAACGGTACGCCATCTATGGAACCTTCATAATCGATGGTAACGGTATCATTGAGCTCAGCCGCGCGATCGGTAACTTCGACCATACGGGAGTTGCGCTCAGCCGTCTTCTTGACTTCTTCTTCGACATCATCTTCGGTAACGATGACCGCGTCCTTAGCGACATCCAGGTTCTTGTAATCACCAAGGGTGATCTCAGGACGAACTGCGACCAGCGCGTTTACGATGACTTCTTCCTTGCTGATATTCTCAACATCGACCTGCGGACGGGATGCTGTAGTCAGGCCCAGCTCTTCAACCGCTTTATCATAAGCTTCCGGCAGGATGTCATTCAAAGCATCTTCATAGAATACACCCTCACCATACATTTTTTCGATCATTTTGCGGGGAGCCTTGCCCTTACGGAAACCAGGGATCTGGATCTTGGAGCGGTTCCGCATATAAACACGCTGGATCGCCTGATCGAACTCAGCCGGATCGATATTCATGGTGATCTTTGCCATATTATGCTCTAACATTTCAACTTTGTTGCTCATTTATAAAGTCCTCCTTGCGTATGACTCGCTTCTTTACATTCAGTAAATGATTATAACGCACAGTATGCGGTTTTGTCAATTAAAATATAGAATTCTCCCTGCAAATCTGCTCCAGATTCATGAATCGAAGCACCATGGCGATATTCATGTAGATATTGAAGATGCTAAGGACCGTTTCGACGATCACATTGAGAATAATGCCAAGGACCGGACTGCCAGTCGCCATGGCGATCGTCTGAGACATATTCAAGACCGGAAACGTAACCGCCAAAGAAACCAGGGTGATAAGAATCATCAGCCCAAGGCTCCGGCCCAGATGGTTTTTCAGAACGAATGTGACCTGGCGTATGTTTTTCATGAACACGGACCTGTGCAGCGCGGCCATGATGCAGGTCCCGTATACATACAGGACAGCCAGCACAGAACCGATGATCATGACCGTGATCCCCAGCACCAAGAGCAGCGGGATCATACCGGCTATGAGCATGATAACGACCATCGCGCCTACCACGACTGCCATGAACATCAATAAGGTGACAAGGAAATACGGCCACGTGCGGATCCCTTCCGAAAAGCAGGCCCAGAATCCTCTTTCCTGCTCCGTCTCTTCCAGGTGATCCCGGACGATGATAGCCGTAACAGAAACACCGATCATGGAGTACACACTGACGGCGCCTTGCACGATCACGACCCGACTGTATTCATCGATTCCGATCTCCTGCGGCATGCCATACAACAGCAGTTCCGTCAGCACATTGGCCGGGATATAGATGATCAGTGTCAGAAGGATAAACCAGGAGAGGCGGGACGCAAGCATCCGGTAGGATTCCTGAAAAATATCACCCAAGCCTAATTCACGGCTTGCCAGCTGTATCTTCAGCTGCTTATCATTCATACCCCAAGTTCCCTCCTTTTCCTCTCGATCATTTCATCCACTCGTTCGATATAATCTGTCACGTTTTTGACATTGGGGACACGTTCCAGTCTGTTTTCATCCGGATAATAGATCTTGCTGACCGCTCCGGCTCCAAACGCGAGAATGGATTGTCTTTCTTCCATGATCTCGATATTGTACGTACATTCATGACCCGGCAGGCTATAGCCTACATTTTCGAAATTGCCGGCCATGTTCTTCTGCCTGTACATGTAGTAAGGACTCAGTCCCAGCGCTTGCGCCGTACTTTGCGTAACCTCAAGCATCCGGGAGATCAAGGGCCCCTGTTGGGCCAGATCGGAACCGGTCCCTTCCTGATTCAAAGCGGAAGATCGCTTGATGGCCAGTGTATGGATGGTCAGGTTCTCCGGCTTCAGACGCAGGACCCCTTCCATTGACCGCTCTACTTCTTCCACACCTTCTCCCGGCAGGCCCAGAATAAAGTCCATATTGATGGTGTCGAACCCGACCTCTCTGGCCAGATCATACGCTTCGTAGATCTGTTCCACGGTATGTCTCCGGCCGACCCGATCCAGCGTTTTCTGATTCAAGGTTTGCGGATTGATGCTGATGCGCCGGATGCCCAGCTGCTGCAGGACATTAAGCTTTTCCTTGGTGATCGTATCCGGCCGGCCGCCCTCCACCGTCCATTCCTTGAAGACATTTTCTCCGAATGCCTTTTGAATAGAAAGGATCAGGCGCTCCAGCTGCCCGGCGGAAAGGACCGTTGGTGTTCCGCCTCCCATATAGAAGCTCTGCAGTCTTCGGCCTGCGATCATAGGCTGACAGACTTCGATCTCATGGATCAAGGCATCCAGATAGTCTTCCGACAGCTGGCCATAACGGCTGTAATCATACGAAACAAAAGAACAATACGCGCATCTGGTCGGACAAAACGGGATCCCGACATATATGCTTACGTCCTTTCCATCATAGCCGGAGAGGATCTGCCGCTCATGTCTGGCTGTTTCTGTCATTAAGGAAGCCTTTTCCCGGGACAGGCAAAAGCTCCGGACCAATGTATCCATGATCTGGTTTTCGCTTTTCCCCTGATCCAGTGCCGCGTATGCGATCTTAGTCGGCCTGACGCCGGTCAGGATGCCCCACGGAACATGGATCCCGTTATACTCTGTCAAAAGCTCATAGATCGCTTTTTTGACATGGTTTTTTAAAGGATCTCCTGTCAGTCCCGGATCCTCCTGATCATACTCTTTTCGAAGATGGACATCTCCGCGGACAAGTTCCGCATGATCTGACTCCGCTAAGATATGTATCGCTTGCGGGCCAGGATCTTGAAAAGACGCGAAGGGAAGGAACTCCCGGATCAGCATCTGGAATTCATAAACATATCGATCCGGCATCCGGCCTGTAGACAGATCTACCTGGACCGCTTCATTCCGGATCGTAAGTGGATTATTCTCTATCATAAGTCTGTATCATAAATATGGATTGTATCGTTTCTCAAAACCGATATCCGTTGACGGGCCATGGCCGCAATAGACCTTGACATCATCCGGCAAGACCATGAGCCGCCCGGTAATGAACACCGGCAGATCCGAAGGACGGCCATTGTAAAGATCCGTACGCCCTACGCTGCCATGGAAAAGGGTATCTCCGGAGAAAAGGACTTTCTCTGATGCTTCATAGAAGCAAAGGCTGTGGTCGGTATGGCCAGGCACTTCGATACACTGAAAACGTAGAGATCCGACGGAAAGAACACACCCATCCGTCAGCAGATCTTCTTCTTTCAAAGCGTCCTGAAAACGGTCAAAGATCGGCTTGTAATACAACATGCGCTGAACAGCCTCGCTGTTCAGATACCCGACCTCTTCTTTATGCATGCGGATCCGGCAGGAGAACTCATCTTTCACGCGCAACGCGTCTTTAAAATGGTCCATATGTCCGTGGGTGATCCAGATCTCGGCGGGACACAGCTGCTTATCTTTCAGAAAAGAGATGATCTTTTCCCCGTCCCCGCCCGGATCGATCACAACACAAGACATGGAAGACTCATCCACCACGATGTAGCAATTGGCTTCGATCATTCCGACAGTAAGCGTATAGAGCTGCATGGATCCTCCTAAAACTGTTTATCGCTGTCGATCAGCAACGTGACCGGTCCGTTCAAAACCGGATCGATGATCATATGAGCCTGAAAAACACCGGACAAGATCGGCACGCCGGCTTCCTGCCTGGCAAGCTCGACGAACCGGGCAAACATAGGCTCCGCGTCCGCTACCGGCGCTCCCGCGGAAAAGCCGGGCCGGCGGCCATGACGGCAATCCCCGTACAATGTGAAATTGGGAACCAGGTAAAGGGACAGTCCCAGATCCCTGGCCGAAAGGTTCATGTGGCCATTCTCATCCTCGAAAATACGTAGACCCGCGATCTTATCGATCATATAGCGCATGGCCTTTTCATCATCCGAAGACTGAAAACCGGCCAGGACCAGCAAGCCCTTCTCGATCTCCCCCTGCGGCTGTCCGTCAGCGATCAGGCCGCACCGGTCGACCCGCTGTACAACTGCTCTCATCCTTACGATCCTTTCTTAGTAACTGTTTCGAATGATCTCATAGACGCCCGGCACCTGCTGGATCTTATTGCAGATCAGCTGCAGCTGTTCTTTCGAGCCGATCTCGAAGGACATATTGAAGATCGCTTCGTTGGAATCCTTCTTGCGGCGGGCGTTCATTTGCGTGATCATGATATCCGCATTACTGATAACGCTGGTGATATCCAGAAGAATACCTTTTCTGTCTTCCACAGCGATCTGAATGCTGGAAACGAATTTGAAGCCTTTCTGATTGCCGGCGTCAAGCTCCCACTCGGCATCCAGAAGGCGCTGTCTCTCATCTTCTGACAGCTGAATGATATTCTGACAGTCCGTACGATGGATCGAAACGCCGCGTCCGCGCGTCACATAACCGATGATCTCATCACCCGGGACCGGGTTGCAGCATTTGGAGAAATGGACCGCTACATCGTTGATGCCATGGACCGTGATCGGATTGGATATCCTATGACGATGCTTATGATCCGGATTGTCCTGATGACTTTGGATCTTGCTTTGCAGATTGTTGATGATGTCTTCCTCTTCCATCATCTCATTCTGCTCACGCGCGTATTCCTGATACAAGCGGTTGACGACCTGGCCTTCTTTTAAGCCGCCATGTCCGACAGCCGCGAGGATCGCGTCCCAATCCTGGAATCCATATTTGCGCTCGACCATCTCCATCCATTCCGGACGCAGAAGATCGGACATGACCAGTCCCTTGCTGCGGGCATACCGCTCGATCGCTTCCCGGCCACGTGTGATATTGTCCTGTTTGAACTCTTTCTTAAACCACTGGTTGATCTTGTTGCGGGCTTGAGACGTCGCTACGATATTGAGCCAGTCACGGCTCGGTCCCTTGGAATTCTGAGAAGTGATGATCTCGACGCGGTCACCGTTTTTGATCTCATAGTTCAAGGTGACGATGCGGCCGTTGACACGGGCGCCGACCATTTTATTACCAACGGCACTGTGGATCTGATACGCGAAATCAATGGGAGTGGAACCTGCCGGAAGCTCTAGCACATCGCCACGAGGCGAGAAAGCATAAACGGACTCCTGGAACGCGTCAAAGTCTACACGCAAGGCATTCAGGAAGTCTTTGTTATCGGAAAGATCCTGCTGCCATTCCAGGACCTTCTGCAGCCAGTTGAGCTTCTCTTCTTCCGTAACGGTGCCGGATCCGCCCTGTTCCTTATATTTCCAGTGCGCGGCGATACCGTATTCCGCCGTACGGTGCATGTCGATGGTCCGGATCTGCACTTCAAAAGGCTCTCCAGCGTGACCGATCAAGGTGGTATGCAAAGATTGGTACATGTTGGCCTTTGGCATGGCGATATAGTCCTTGAACCGTCCGGGCATGGGCGTGTACATATCATGGATGACGCCGAGTGAACCATAACAATCTTTTACAGAATCCACGATAATGCGCACAGCAAACAGATCGTAGATCTGGTCCAGAGAATAGTTCTTCTTGACCATCTTACGATAGATGCTGAAAAAGTGCTTCGGCCGGCCATATACCTGAGCATGGATCTCGACCTTATCCAAGGCTTCCTGCATTTCATGCACGATGTTTTCCACGAAGCTTTCCCGCTCGGAACGCTTGCGGTTGATCTTCTGTACCAGATCGTAATAGATGTCCGGTTCCAGGAATTTCAAAGAAAGATCTTCCAGTTCGACCTTGATCTTGGAAATACCGAGACGGTGCGCGATCGGGGCGTAGATATCCAGCGTTTCACGCGCGATCTCTTTTTGCTTTTCCTGGCTCTTATACTCCAGGGTCTGCATATTATGCAGGCGGTCTGCCAGCTTGATCAGGATGACACGGATATCCTTCGCCATCGCAAGGAACAGTTTCCTGTAATTCTCAGCCTGGATCTCGACCTTGTCATTGGTCTCATATTTGAGTTGTTTCAGTTTTGTAACACCATCGACAAGGGTCGCGACATCCTGTCCAAACATATCGCGGATCTCATCGAGCGTCAGATAGGTATCCTCAACGACATCATGCAAGAGGCCTGCGATAATGGTCTCCAGATCCAGTTCCAGATCGGCCAGATAATTGGCGACTTGAATAGGATGGATAACATAGGGCTCTCCAGACTGCCGAAACTGTCCTTCATGCGCTTGCTCCGCAACCCGATAGGCCTTCTCGACCATTTCCAGATCCTGAGCCGGATGGTAGACGCGGATCCTATCCTCCAGACCTTGTAATGAATAATCCATACGTTCACTTCCCATAGTAAAAATAAAGCAATCTTTATTATATCGTTTTTTTTCGGATTGCGCAACCTTTTACAGAATAAGACATGAAAAATCCCTGTCTCAAGGGGAGAATAGAGAACAGGGATCTTCCACTTCTTTTTAAGTAAGAGGGGATCTTTTCATAAAAAGAAAGGATATTAAAATTATAGTGTATATTTATTTCTATTTTATTAATAACATATTACATTTTTATTAATTATAGCAATTATACAATTAATATGGAAAGAATTGAATATTTACTCAAAACAGCTCGACGCTCTTAAGGCAGACCTCATCTCTTGCCGATGTGACCTTGATCGTAAGATCTTTAAATCCCGGGAAGCGTCTATCATCGATCAAGGGATTCTGCAGCGCGAAAGGATCCTGCAGCATGCATACTTTCCGGTTGCCCACCGTAGTGCCCTGGTAGATCGGATACTGATTACCGCTGCCGAAATCCGCCATGATCTTGAAGCTCTCGATCCGCTGACCTTGAGCAATATCCTCTCGAATGATGATATACTTTACATCCTTACGCACTTCCTCAAGATGGATCTTATACTCCGGCTGCGTAAGGCTTCCATCTTCACTCTTCTCTATCTGGCAAGGGATCGGGGTACCGAATTCCTTCTTGATCAGTTCGCCGAATTCCTTCAAACGTTTTACATCGCGCTCGTCGATCAGTCCATCCCGGTTCGGGGGAAGGTTCAGATGCATGCAGGCATTGGCGCCCCAGGAGGTGATGTACGTGCGGAACAGGCGCTCCAGAGAATGCGGCTCCTCCTGCTCATGCCAGAACCAGCCCGGACGGATGGACATATTGATCTCGGCCGGAGTGAAGGTCAGTCCCTTGGAATACATGATGATAGGCAAAGTGCCGATCTCCTGGTCTGTATTGTACATGAAGGAAAGATCGCCCTCATCGCTCATCGGCGCCGGTCCGGTCTGCACATCGCTGTAGAAGCACAGTTCCTTCGGCACGACGGCCCATTCGGAATGACGCGCGACACCGGCCTCATTGCCGCACCAGCGGATATCCGGACCAAAGTCATTGAAGATGACCGCATTCGGCTGGTATTTTCGGATCAGTTCGATGTAACGAGGGAAGTCATAGACCTGTTTCTTTCCATTCGGACCTTCTCCACAGGCATTGTCAAACCACACGTAGAAGATCTCTCCATAGCCGGTCAGAAGTTCTGTCAGCTGATTGCAGAAGTAATCATTGTATTCCGGAGTGCCGTAAAGCTTGTTATTCCGGTCCCAGGGAGACAGATAGAAGCCGAATTTGATCCCGCCGCGGCGGCAGGCTTCTGAAGCTTCCTTGACCACATCGATATCGAGAGGACAATTCTTTACACTGTGCTCCGTATATTTGGAAGGCCACAGACAGAATCCATCGTGATGCTTGGCCGTCAGGACCATTCCCTTCATGCCCGCCGACTTGATGGCTTCTACCCATTGGTCACAGTCCAGGCGAACGGGATTAAAGATCTTTTCATCCTCATCGCCCAGACCCCACTCCCGATCCGTGTAGGTATTCGGACTAAAGTGAACGAACGCGTACGAACCCAGTTCATACCAATCCAACTGACGTTTAGACGGTTTGACGGCCGCTGCCGCCTTCAAAAATTCTTTCATTGGATCTCCTTTCAAAAAGGCGCCGGAACCGGCGCCTTGATGGAACTTTATTTCAGGAACAGTTCAATGACCGGAACTTCATTCGGCTTTTTGATGGGCAGGATCAGAGACAATGTATTGGAACCAAATGCTGTATCGATCGTACCCGCATTCTCATCCTTGCCGACTTCCATCTTGATTTCGGAAGCATCATTGAGCAGCTGAGCATACTCCACTTTGCCAACGAAACCATCCAGATGCAGATGACGGAACGGCCAGCTGAAGACATGGACATACAGACGGTTGGTCTTGGGATTGTAGGTAAAACGGCAATCCTCCGGGCACTTGAACTCTTCCGGCGCCGCCGTGCAGCCATAGATGGAACGGCTGTTGTAGTGCATCCACTTACCGATCCCCTCCAGGGCGGCCATAGCGCGGTGATCAAATTCACCACGTCCGGTCGGGCCTACATTCAGGATCATGTTTCCGCCCTTGCTGACGGAGTCGACCAGCATCTTGATGAGCATCTCCACGCTCTTCCAGCTTTCTTCATCCCGGTAATAACCCCAGGATCCGGACAATGTCTGGCAGGCTTCCCATACGACAGGCTGTCCGTTGACCTTGAGCCATTCTCTCGGCTGATACTGCTCAGGCGTCTTGATATCCTGATCGATCTGAAGGCGGTCATTGATGATGATATCCGGCTGATAGGATCGGATCATCTTCAAAAGACGTTCTGACTGCCAGATGTCTTTGCCCTTCCCTTCAAATCCCATGCCAGGCGCGACGGAGAAGTCGAACCAGAGGATATCGATCTTGCCGAACTTGGTCATCAGTTCTTCCGTCTGATTGTAGAGATAATCAGCATAGCGGGTGATGTCACGCTCTTTATCCTTCTCGATGTATTCCTTGTTGTTGCGCATCGGATGGCAGGCATCCACGGTATAATCCGGATGATGCCAATCCAGCAGGGAATGATAGAAGCCGACCTTAAGCCCTTCCTCGCGGAACGCTTCGACCATCGGTCCTAAAATGTCCTTGCCATACGGTGTATTGGTAACTTTGTAATCGGTATAGGCGCTATCCCAAAGGCAGAAACCCTCATGATGTTTCGTCGTGATGACAAAGTACTTCATGCCTGCGTTTTTCGCGGCTTTAGCCCAGGCTTTCGGATCATACAGATCCGGATCGAAATGATCGAAATACTTTTGATAATCCTCGTTGCTGATCTCTTCCCGGCTCTTGACCCACTCATGACGGGCGGCCTCCGCGTAAAGTCCAAAATGAATGAACAGTCCGAAACGGTCCGCTCTGAACCACTCGGTGTTGCCCGGTGTCGGCATCGGTTGAATAACTCCCATGATCAAAGTGCTCCTTTCTGAAAATGAGGTAAGAAAGTAAAGTTGTCTTGATTATAGCCGAAATTCCAACAGAATGCAACAAAATCCCTACGTATTTCTGTTACATTTTGTTATTTTTACGATATTCCAAGGGACTGCAGCCGATCTTTTGACGAAAGATCCTCGAAAAATAGTTGGCCTGACCAAATCCGATCTTGGCAGCGATTTTCTGAATGCTCTTGTCGGAATGTTTCAACATCATCCTGGCATGTGAAAGCCGGGTTTGCAAAATATACTCATGCGGACTGACTCCATAGCGCTTGCGGAACACCTGCCGCAGTCTTCCTGAAGTCACTCCCGCCAGAACGGCCAGATCTTCCAATCGGATCTTTTCCGCCATATGAGTATCGATATACCGCAGGACCGGATCGATATCAGATTTCAGGAAGGCCGGACACTCTTCAGCAATATCAGACAGGACTTTAAGGAGCGCTGCTTGCTGATGAAGCACGTCGTTATGCTCTGTCTTTCTGGAATAAAACAACATCGTCTGAAAACGCCCCACCATATCCTCCGGCTCGTCTATCCGGAACATACGAGGGATACCCGTTCCAAATCCTTCCGTTTCCCAGATCGTCAGGCGGAATCTTACTAGAAAAAGGGAAAGAGGTTCTTCCAGTGCATTGATTCGAATGGATGGCGCAGATCCAGCGGGGATCAGGAACAGATATTCTGATCGCAGTTTCCATTGCTCCTGTCCGATTTCTGCCTTTCCTTCTCCACTTGCAACAAAAACAAGGCAGCAGAACCCGGATAGATCGATATCCATGTATTCTCCCGCCTTTATGGTCCATAGATCCACGCTTCTGACCCCTGCTTTCAGTTCAAAGCAAAGATCGTCTTCGGAAAGCCGCATGTTTATTGCTTCTTTCTTGTAAAATTCTTACCGGATGAGGCCTTTTTTCTGGGACGGCTGTCTGCGAAGGCATTGCCCGCGCCGGGAGCCTTATCCGCCGCGTCAACCAGAAAGGTCGTATACCTCCTGATGCTCCCCATGAAGGCCTGGGGCGCCATAGTCCCCTGATAGATCCGATCCAGCGCTCGCTCCCATTTGGCCGTCATTTCGGGAGAAACGATCTCCTTGGGAAGCACGTCGATCAAGGCCTTTCCCTTATCCGTCGGGATAAGGGTCTTACCCTTACGAACGATATAGCCGACACGCAGCAAGCGTTCGATCGTCGAAGCCCTGGTAGCAGGCGTGCCCAGAGACATTTTCTTCATTTGTTCTCTTAATGTTTCATCCTCGATGTACTTTCCGGCAAATTCCATCGCTCCCAAAAGCGTAGCCTCCGTGAACGGAGCAGGCGGCGTAGTCTTACGCGAAAGAACCTTTGATTTTAAAATATCTGTAATGTCTCCCTTTTGCAAGGCAGGCAGCTCCGCATCTTCATTTTTCTTAGAAGAAGACTGATTGGCGGGCAAGGCCATAAAGCCAGGCTCCGTTACATGACGGCCCCTTGCAAGAAACGTATCCTGATCCACTTTCAGGACGACGGTCGTACTGTCATACTCATAGGCCGGATAAAAAACAGTGATCAGACGCATGGCGATCAGATCATAGATGCGGCGAGCGTCTTCTGGAAGCTTGTCCAGATCCGGCTTCTTAGCCGTCGGGATGATGGCGTGATGATCGGTGATCTTGCTGTTATCGATGATGCGTCCGGTAAATTTCAGTTCCGGGATCCCCATCAGGTACTTGTGATACTGGGGTATATTGAGGGCGTGCAGCGTATTGCGCACGGTTTCTTTCATATCATCACTTAAGTACCGGCTGTCTGTACGCGGATAGGTGATCAGTTTATGCTTTTCATAAAGCTCCTGCGCCAGATTCAGCACCCTCGAAGCAGAATACCCGTAACGCCGGTTTCCCTCTCTCTGCAGTTCCGTAAGATCGTACAGCAAGGGTGGCAGCTGCTTTTTGTGAGCCGTTTCCACACTGACCACTTCCGCCTTTTTCCCTTTTCCTGCGCGGGAAGCGATCTCTTTCGCCTCCGCCTCCGTAGAGATGCGGGTGTTTCGGCGCGTTTTTTCCTGCTCCCCTTCTTCATTTGACAGTTCTTCCCGGAACCATTTGGCTGGGAAGACAGGTTCCTGTTCTTCCTCTTTGACTGTCTGGATCTCGACCTCCCAATAGTTCTCCGGCACGAAGGCATCGATCTCCTTCTGCCGGTTCACGATCATGGCGAGGGTGGGCGTCTGTACTCTGCCTATGGAAAGGAGAGCATTATAATGCAAGGAAAAAGCCCGGCTCGCGTTCATGCCCACCAGCCAGTCCGCCTCGCTGCGGCATTTGGCGCTTTGATAGAGGGAGTCATACTCACTGCCATCTTTCAGTTTCTGGAAGCCTTCTGTGATGGCTTCTGTAGTCATGCTGGAGACCCACAGTCTTTGAAAGGGTTTCTTACAGCCTGTCATCTGGTAAATATAGCGGAATATCAGTTCTCCTTCTCTTCCGCTATCCGTGCCGCAGATGATGGATGAGATCTCCGGATCCTTCATCAATCCTTTTAAGACTTTGAACTGCGGACCCGACCCGCGAATGACCCTTAGCTTCATGGTCTCCGGCATGATGGGAAGATCAGCCCGGTTCCATTTCTTGTATCGCTCATCATAACTGTCCGGCTCGCATAGTTCTACCAGATGACCGATAGCCCAGGATACGACATATCGATCATTGTAAAGAAAGCCTTCCCCCTTAGTGGAGGCTTTTAAGACCCGGGCATAATCCCTGGCTACAGAGGGTTTTTCCGCGATGACCAGAATCTTGGGCATTCTATGGCTCCTTTCACTGTTAATGTGATTTGAAAAGCCTTAGTCCCGCACAGGGACTAAGGCTTTACATTTGTTTGTTGTTTAATTGTACTTTCTCTTTCTGGCAGCCTCAGACTTCTTCTTACGCTTTACGCTGGGCTTCTCATAGTGCTCTCTTTTACGAACTTCCTGCATGATACCAGCTTTGGCGCAATTTCTCTTAAAGCGACGAAGCGCGCTATCCAGGGACTCATTCTCTTTGACGACTACGTTAGACATTCTACTCCACCCTCCCCTCAGTTACAGATTGTGCCTACTACCTTAGGGGCCAAATATGATAAGCACTAAAATATATTATACTCATGAATATCTCCATCGTCAACAGTTTTTTTGGAGAAATTCACAAGCAGGCCTGACCATTCTTACTTCTTGAAGCGAGCCTTCTTACCGTTACGCTTTTCCTCCTGCTCGATGAGGTACTTGTCGTAATTGTCCAGGCCATCTTCTTCCAGATCTTCTTCCACCAAAGCATCCTTGGGCTCTACAGCGCTTTCATCGACCGTTTTCTGGGTCAGATCCGGCTCATTGGCAGCGAGGATCTGATCACGGCGTACCGGAATGATAACGCTTTTGTTGGTTCCAAATTCGACCATGAGGCAGTCATTGATCACATTGACGACCTTGCCATACATACCGTTGCTCAAAAGCACCCAGTCACCGATACCGATGGAATTCTGCATCTGATCGGTCTGCTTCTGGCGCTTACGCTGAGGACGGATCATGATAAAATATAATACAACAATAAATACCGCATACACGGCCAGCATCGGAAGCATACTGCTGCCGGCTGGTGCTTCACTGCTCAGCAAAAAAGACATGAGCGTTCCTCCTAAAAAATATGATAGAAATATTATACTCTATTATATCGTTTTGGTCAAGTTTTTTATATAACCTGACGGCAAAATGGTGGCAAAAGCGAAAAATCAGCCCTCTTTGAAGCCTTCCAGGGTTTGTCTTTTGTATTCCGCGAAGGTTCCATGATCCATCGCGTCGCGGATCTCTGCCATCATGCGATTGTAGAAGTTCAGATTATGCAGAACGCAAAGGCGCAGGCCCAGCATCTCTCCTGCCATCAGCAGATGACGGATATAGGCTCTGGAATAGCTTCGGCAGGCCGGACAGTTGCAGGTCTCATCGATAGGACGGTCATCTTCTGCATACTGTGCGTTTTTGAGCTTCAGTTTCCCATGGCGGGTAAAGACTTGTCCGTGGCGACCGTTTCTGGCAGGAAGCACGCAGTCAAAAAAGTCCACGCCCCGGTCCACCGCCTCAAGGATGTTTTCCGGCGTGCCTACACCCATCAGATAGATGGGCTTATTCTGAGGAAGTTCCGGCACCGTTACATCCAGGATGCGGTACATTTCTTCATGTGTCTCACCTACAGCAAGGCCCCCGATCGCGTAGCCGGCCATATCCAGATCCCTGATGCGTCTGGCGTGATCGACCCGTACGTCTTCCAGGATGCCTCCTTGGTTGATACCGAACAGCATCTGTTCCCGGTTGAGCGTATCCTCTTTCTGATTCAAGCGGTCCATCTCCGCGATGCTGCGTTCCAGCCATCTTGTGGTCCTGGCCACGGAGGATTCGATATAGGAACGATCCGCCTTGCTGGGCGGACATTCGTCAAAGGCCATGGCGATGGTCGATCCCAGATTGGACTGGATCTGCATGCTTTCCTCCGGTCCCATGAAGATCTTGTGCCCATCGATATGGGAAGCGAAGGTCACCCCTTCTTCCCGGATCTTTCCTCTAAGCTGGGAAAGGGAGAACACCTGGAAGCCGCCGGAATCCGTCAGAATAGGACGATCCCAGTGCATGAAACGGTGCAGTCCTCCCATCCGTTTGATCAATGGATCCCCCGTTCTGACATGCAGATGGTAGGTGTTGGATAATTCGATCTGACAGCCGATCTCTTTCAGATCATCAGTAGAGACCGCTCCTTTGATCGCGCCGACCGTACCGACATTCATAAAGACCGGTGTTTCGACCGTTCCATGGGGCGTCACAAATCTTCCCCGGCGGGCACGTCCTTGGGTCCCTAACAATTCATACATGATCATTCTTCTTTCTCTAACGTATTTTCTTCGATGATATACCGTGGTCTTGCCTTGACTTCGTTATAGATCTTTCCGATATAGGCTCCCACTACACCGATGCACAGAAGCTGCAGGCCTCCCAGGAACCAGATGGAGCAAACGATCGCTGTCCAGCCGGAGACCGCATTGCCTGTCCACTTGGAGATCAGGGCATACAACAGACCGGCCAGACTTAAGAAAGCTATGAATATACCCAGCCACGAGATCACCTTCAGCGGCTGTACGCTGAAGGATGTAATGCCTTCCGAAGCGAGGCTCAGCATTTTGCTTAATGGATATTTCGACTCCCCGGCAAAACGTTCGGCGCGCTTGTAATAAACAACATCCGTTTGAAATCCCAATTCCGGAACGATCCCTCGCAAAAACAGGTTGACTTCATGGTATTCACCAAGCGCTGTCAAAGCCCGGCTGCTCATGAGCCTGTAGTCCGCGTGATTATAGACCAGCTCGATGCCCATCATCCGCATGAACCGATAATATCCTTGCGCGGTATGTTTTTTGAAAAAGGAATCCGTATCCCGGTTGGAACGAACGCCGAATACGATATCCGAACCGTTTTCATAGGACTGAAGCATGGCATCCATGGCGTTAATGTCATCCTGCAGATCTGCATCCATCGTGATGACGCAATCCGCCAGACCTGTCGCTTCATGGAGGCCGGCTATAAACGCGTTCTGCTGCCCGCGGTTATGCGCGAGCTTGATGCCCTGGTATAACGGATCCTCCTCATGCAGCCTGCGGATGATGGACCAGGTCTCATCCTTGCTTCCGTCATCCACCAACAGGATGCGGCTGTCCTCAGAGATCCTACCGTCAGCCTGAAGATCCTGAAACTTTTTCTTCAGCCGGGAGGCCGTCTCAGGGAGGACTTCCTGTTCATTATAACAAGGGATCACAACAAAAAGCCTTGTCATATCAGATCCTTCTTTCTTTGCTTCACTCGCGAGCCCAGAAGGCGCGCTGCCAGCATATAGACGGCCAAAATCACGACTCCGGCCGCAGAAACGATGAGTCCAAATCGAAGGCCCGGTGTTTCATAGGTGAATTCGATCTTCGATTCTCCCCGCGGAACCTTCACTGCCATAAATCCGACATTCGCCTGAATGATCTCGGCATCCTGTCCATTGACCTTCGCGGACCAGCCTGTCTCATAAGGGACACTGAAAAAGACCAGATTCTCTTTATCGCTGTAGATGGAAGCGTGGAAACTGTCCCCTTCCTCCACGAACGAATCACAGGCATTCTTCTGTCTTTGCAGACAGGCGGCCACATAGGATTCCTCTGAATAGCTGCGATCCACCACATTGCTGTCATGACGAAGCAGTTTCGTAATGGAGGGATCGGTATCATCCGGAAGGATCAGCATCTGAAGCATCAGCTGGCCCCGGCTGGACTCAGAGATCTCTTCCGCCTCACTTTCCGTGCAATACGCGTCATAGGTGAATCCCATCGGGATAAACCGTTTATTGAGGAATATATCATAATCATTGATGGTATGGATCGGTACATAATCCGGCATTTCCGTCGTATAATACGTAGTTCCTTCCGCCTGAGAAGAATCCTGGAAATCATCTCCCTCATCTTTGGAATCCACGAAATACTTGACAGAGAATAAAGAGCGGATCGCGTAATCCTCATATTCCGGGACGGATTTTACGCCGCGGGCATCTCCGATGAAATCATAAAACTTAAAGACGGAGGCCGGTACCAGGCTATGGAAAGCCCGTATATCCGGCACGTTCCAGAACATGCCGATATTGATGACCGAATCATCCGAATCGATACGGAAGAATTCCTCATCCTCTATGGTCCACTTACCCTCGAGTACATCCGGAATAAAGTACTCATGGGTATCATAGGAACGGGTCTTGCCCCAGATCACGTAAAAGTTTCCATAGAGCATGGAAATGATCATGACAGCCAGGACCGCCTTGGAAACATACTTTTTGGGATCCTCCCGAAGGAAATCCAGCAATAATAATGAAACTCCTGGTCCGATCAAGGCAAAGGCCACGATCAGAGCGAACTGCCAGGGACAGTCGCTGCTGAAAATGCCGATACGCCAGGTCCCGTCTTTCAGTTTATCCGGAGTGAGGGCCAGGATCAGGACCAAGACTGATGTCAGGATCAGCAGGTGAACGGTGGATTTCTCCAATTCACGCACCCTTTCCTCATCCAGCACACGAACCGTAGCCAGGATCAGCATCAAGGTAAACATATAGAACCAACGTGTATAGTACGCCTTATTGAAAGCGACGAACAGGCTGTTGAGCGCGGGCACCATAGCCATCACGATAAGGACGGGGATCAGCACCTTCAGCCAGTTTTTCCGATGGGTTTTCAAAAAGGCCAGCACGCCGGAAATACCAAACATGGGCAGATAGGCCGTCAGAGAGGTCCAGCGAACGCTGGCATCCGGCAGCAGCACCTGCTTGGAAGGCAGCTCATTGGGGAAAAGCATGCTGAAGAGGATCGCGTAGGGTCTTTGGGTATTGCCATAGATCCACAGATCGAACCCATCAGCATAATTATTGACCCGGTAATTGCTGAGCATGACCAGCAAAGACGGCCAGAACAGGAACATGCTGAGAAGCATCCCCAGCACGGCCTCAAAGGCCAGCTGCAGAAAGCGTTTCCAGGTAAACTGATAGCTTTTCGTGAAAACACGAACGAAGAAATAGATCACGGTAAATACGACCTCTCCCACAAAGAAGAAGTAGCTTACCACGCAATTCAGGCAGACTGTCACCGCGAAAACACCCTTGGTCCCATAGTCCATGAGTTCATCGATCCCGATCAGAAGCAAGGGAAAGAAGATCATGGGCTCATGAAAATGATTAAAGAAGATGTTATAGATAGAAAACCCTGAAAAAGCGTATAAAAACCCGCCAAGCGTCGCAAAATCCCTGGTGCGCACATGTCGCTTGAGCCAAAGATACGAGGTCAGTGCCGCGCAGGCGAATTTCAGGATCAAAAGCGGTCCCATGAAATAAGAGATCCAGCTTTCCGGGAACAAGACTGTCAGCCAGAAAAAAGGGCTTCCCAGCAAGTAAAAACTATAGGAACCGATAAAGTTAACACCCAGATCCGTATACCAGTTCCAGCCCATATTGCCGGATCGGATCGCCCTATGGGCAACCCGGTAGAACGGGATCTGCTGCGAATTGAAATCACCCAGGAAAATGAAATATCCCCGGTCCCATATCATAGCCGGGAGAAAGATAACAGCGGCCGTCAGCAAGGCGAGAAAGAACACCTTGGCTCCGCTCCATTCTCCCTGTCTGTTTTTGTAACTCATCGTGAAGGTCCTTATCTATTATCCTTCCTATCGATCAACAACATGGCATCCCCAAAGGAGAAGAAACGATACCTTTGTTCGATCGCTTCTTCGTACGCATGCAGCACATGCTCTCTTCCCGCAAAGGCACTTACCAGCATGATCAGCGTGGATTCCGGAAGATGGAAGTTGGTGATCAGTCCGTTCAGGACTTTGAACCGATATCCGGGATAGATGAAGATATTGGTCCAGCCGGACGTTGCCGGTACCGTTCCATCGTCTTTTGCGGCGGATTCCAGAGTGCGGCAGCTGGTCGTTCCGACAGCGATGATGCGTCCCCCTTCTTCCTGCGTTTTGCGGATCAAGGCCGCGGCTTCTTCCGAGATCTGGTAGTACTCGCTGTGCATCTCATGCTCTTCGATCTTCTCTACCTTGACCGGGCGGAATGTGCCAAGCCCTACATGCAACGTGATAAAAGCCGTACGGATCCCTTTAGCCCGCAGGTCATTAAGAAGATCCTCTGTAAAATGCAGGCCGGCCGTAGGGGCCGCCGCGGATCCCTGCTCACGGGCATAGACCGTCTGATAACGATCCGGATCGTCCAGGTGTTCATGGATATAAGGAGGCAGCGGCATCTGTCCCAGCTGATCCAGGATCTCTTCAAAGATTCCCTGATAAGTGAATTGAACGATGCGGTTGCCGCCCTCTGTGATCGTAAGAACTTTCGCTCCCAGCTTGCCGTCCCCAAATGTAAGCTCATGGCCGGGACGCACCCTTCTTCCCGGACGGACCAGCACTTCCCAGCAATCATCAGGATAGTCGTTTGCGTCAAGTTCTTCCCGGCTCAGACGCTTTAAAAGAAGCAATTCGATGGGCGTACCGGTATCGGCTCTCTGGCCAAGAAGACGGGCCGGCATGACCTTGGTATCATTCAGTACCAGGCAGTCACCAGGCTTCAAGTATTCTCCAATATGATAAAAATGATCATGGGTCAGCTCACCGGTATTACGGTCCATGACTAAAAGCCGTGAATCCGACCTCTTTTCCAGCGGAGTCTGAGCGATCAATTCTTCAGGCAGATCAAAATAAAAATCACTTGTGTTCATGTGTTTCCTCTTTTTACCTCTAAAAACGCTATATCCTGATGATATAGCGCTTTATGATGTGCTTTTAGTTTTCCAGCTGATAAGAAAGGATCATCAGGAAGTCCGAAAGATGGACATTTTCAATGATGACATTCTCTTCAGGAAAGGCAAGATCGATGGAAGAAAAATTCAAAATGGAAGGAACGCCTGCTTTGACCAAACGGTCCGCGGCTTCCTTGGCAGCGCTTTTGGTCAGTGTCAACATGGCGATCTGAGCCGGTTTTTTCTTTAAATATTCTTCGATCCCTTTCATATCCCGAACGATATGCTCGCCGGTCTTGGATCCGATCACTTTCGGATCGATATCAAACAAGGCTTGAATGTGAAACCCGCGTTTTTTAAATCCTTCATACCGCGCCAGCGCATTGCCCAGGTTACCGGCACCTACGATAATGACCGGATAAGCATGGGTCAAACCTAAGATTTCTCCAATTTGATCATGCAGATAATCCACATTATAGCCATAGCCCTGATGGCCAAATCCACCGAAATTATTCAGATCCTGACGGATCTGAGAAGCCGTAATGCCCAGACCGGTACTTAATTCACTGGAGGAAATGCGGGTGACCCCACGCTCCATCAGTTCTCCCAGATACCGATAATATCTTGGAAGGCGGCGTACAACTGCCTGTGAGATCGAACGATCATTCTTATACGTCATAAAACCTACCTAAAACCATTCTACTGTTGTAAAGCCAAATCAAACATGTTCATAATTATACCATAGTTGCGGAAAAAAACAAGTATGCTATCTGTTAAGAGCTCTCTCTCTTAACGATTCCAGGACTGTACGGAAATTCTCCGGCAGCGGGCTTTCCCACTCCATATATTCTCCTGTGACCGGGTGTACAAAGCCCAGTACCTTGGCGTGCAGAAATTGTCCATTGCCAAGCTGGTCTTTCACAGAGGAAAGAAGCCTGGCCGCGTCTGACGGAAGCTGGGACGGACCGTATAAAGGGTCTCCTAAAACAGGATGCTGCAAGCTTTTCATATGTACGCGGATCTGATGTGTACGTCCTGTTTCCAAAGTCAGTTCCACGAATGTCAGCGCTCCAAATCGTTCAAGAACGCGGTAATGGGTGACCGCTCTTCGCCCGCCTCTGACAATGGCCATTTTCTTTCGGTCTTCTGAAGCCCGGCCAATGGGCAGATCGACCGTACCCTCATCCTCTTTCAGATTGCCCAGCACAAGGGCCTGGTACCGTCTTGTGATATCATGATCTTTTAACCGGTCGCTTAATGCCTGGTGCGCCCTGTCACTCTTGCAGATGACCAGCAGCCCGGAGGTATCTTTATCGATACGATGGACGATCCCCGGTCTGAGAACTCCGTTGATGGCGGATAACCTGCCCTGGAAATGATACATAAGACCATTTACCAGAGTCCCGTTCGGATGTCCGGCCGAAGGATGCACGACCATTCCTTGCGGTTTGTTGACGATCGCGACATCTTCATCTTCATACACGATCTGAAGGTCCATAGGCTCCGGATCAGCGGACATCAAAGGCTCCGGGTCCGGTTC
Source organism: uncultured Eubacteriales bacterium (assembly GCA_900316145.1). Classification (GTDB taxonomy): domain Bacteria; phylum Bacillota; class Clostridia; order Lachnospirales; family Bianqueaceae; genus RUG159. Next base: position 6,249 of record ONBQ01000041.1, on the reverse strand, counting down.
TTCCAGCAGGATTTCGTCTCCTTTTTTGAGCTTATATCCGGCTTTCTGCCCCTTTCCATTGACCAGGACATCCTGATCATCGATCCATTTGCGGATATGTGATCGTGTCACATCTTCCAATTGTTCCTGAAGAAAGACATCCAGACGCAGCCCGCTCTGTTCTTCACTGATCTGCCAGGTTTCCGTCATCGCTCTTCTTCTTTCTTTCCAACTTGTTCAACACCTCTTCCACCTTCTTTTTCTGAATGAAATAGAGAAGGACGAAGGAGATCGCTCCTACTACAACATACGAGTCCGCCACGTTAAAGGTGGGGAAATCGATCGGTTTGAAATACAGGAAATCCACGACATAACGATTCATCACCCGATCGATCAGGTTCCCGATAGCACCGGAAAAAATGAGGATCGTTGACAGGCGTATCCATCCGTAGCCTTTTTCTTCCGGGATATGGCGGTATACGAGCAGGATCACAGCTCCCATGATCAAAGTAAAGATCACGAAAAACGCCAGCTTATTCTGCAAGATGCCGAAAGCAGCGCCTTGATTCTCTACATACTGCAGTTCAAATACTCCGGGAATGATCACGATATTTTTGCTAAGACCGGTTTTCGCAAGGTATTTGGTCCATTGATCCAACGCGACCAGGACGATGACCCAAAACGCAAATCTGCCCCATTTTTTCATAAGTTTTTCTCCTCAAGAACCATAACGTATCACGCGGATCTGGGAACGCCCCGATCGTGAGGTCCCTGTCTGCTCTCCGATACGGATGCGTCCGAAACCCCGTACCGATATCAGATCCCCTTCCTTGACTGAATAATCGCTGCGATCCGTATCCTTCCAATTGACCTGTACCCGCCCGCTCTGGATCGTCTTCACGGCATCCTGTCTGCCCAAGGCAAACGTTTTGCTGATGACAGCATCCAGCCGGACCGATTGAAAACCAATGACCATCTCTTTTCCGTCTTTGACATGATGGCGGATCTCGGAAAACGCGATATCTTCGATAGAAACATCCAGACTGCCAACCGACAGAAGGTTTTGTCTTATGAAATCCGAGATCGAGTGGGAGACGATCAGCACTGCCCCCTCATCATCCGGCAAGATATCTCCTAAGGTCTCTCTTTTGATACCCAGGCCCATCAATGAACCCAGATAATCCCTGTGACCTGGGATCTTCCTGGCGAATTTCGCGCCTTTTAAGCGCACATATAAGGCATCGATCGGGCTGTCATAGTTTGGATCAGGCGCGCCTTCGATCGCCTCATAGTCAAGAAATGAGGGATAGAATACCGCGGTCACTCGTTCCGCGTCTTCATATCCCCCAAGATACTGCACCTGGATCTGGGCGGGCCATGTAAGACGGGCTGCCAAGGAGCGCTGCCCCCCGTCCAGAAATTCCGAAAACACAAGAAAGCCGATACGGTCGGCCCGCTCGGCTAGATCCTGCATTCGTCTTAAAAACAGTGTATCGTCTTTTGATGAACCCGCCAACTTACTGCTCCTGCCAGGGGAACATCAATCCATTTTCAGACTGAAGCTTCTCGCGGATATCCAAATCTCCGGCAAATCCTACCGTATCCGGCGCGATCATGAAGATCTTATCGGAAACGCGCTGAATGTTGCCGTTCAAAGCATAGCAGCAACCGCACAGAAGATCTGTGATACGTTGGGCCACTAACGGCTCGGCAAACTCAAGATTGATGACGACCGGCTTGCGGTCTTTGATCTGCATAGCGATATCACGCGCTTCTTCCAACGATTCCGGATTGACCATGACGACTTCCATCTGGATGTTCGCGTTCAGATTGACCACCTTGGAATTACGCAGACGGCTGTAATTGGCCGGAGCGCTTAAAGAAGTGGCTCCTACGGAAGAAATACGAGCGCTTTCTCTGGGTGCTTCCGCAGTCTGGGTACGCTCATACCGTGAAGAACCGGAATAGCTGCTCTCAGACGACCCGTAGTTTCGGCTGCCATAGCGGCGGCTGGAAGAAGACTCATAGGAAGATGAGCCTTCACGTGAAGAGGAATAAGAGGAAGAACGGGTGCTTCTGGAAGCGGAACGGGCCTGGGAACCGGACCGTTCTTTGGGTTCTTCATCATACTGATCATAAGGATCATACTCGTCAAAATCTTCCGCCTCGTCATCATACGCGCGGGAGATCCCGAGGGCTGACGTCAGTTTGTCTACAAATTTGCTCATGGTTTTCTCCTGTTCTTTATATACTGAATAAGGATGTTTATACGTTGTATTGTCTGGGGCCGAAAATGCCGGTACCTACACGGACCAGATTAGCCCCTTCTTCGATCGCTACTTCGTAATCATTGGTCATACCCATAGAGAGTATCGACATAGCTACATTATCGATTCTTTTTTCGCGAATGTCAATAAAAATCTCATGCATATCCCGAAAAACTTTTCGATTATCCTCCGGATCCTCAACAAAAGGCGCAACCGTCATCAAGCCCTTTATCTGTACATGCGGAAACTGCGCGATCTGCTGCGCCACCGGAAGGGCCTCATCAAGAGAGATCCCGAATTTCGTCTCCTCTTCCGCCGCATTGATCTCTAGAAGGATCGGAACGATTCGATCGGCCTTGGCCGCTTCTTTTTCAATGACCTGCGCCAGTTCTACACTGTCTACCGAATGGATCAAAGATACGTGACCAATGATCTGACGTACTTTGTTCTTTTGCAGATGCCCGATCAGCTGAAAATCCAGGTCGGACGGGAGCTGATCCTTCTTCGCCAGGATCTCCTGTACCCGGTTTTCCCCGGCATGACGCATGCCAAGATCATAAGCCATCTGAAGGACTTCTACGCTCTGCGTTTTCGTGACCGGAAGCAGAAGCACTTCTTCCGGTGTCCGTCCCGAACGAATGGCAGCATCCCGCACCTTATTGCGTACGGTCTCATAATTCTGTTTTAAAGTCTCAAAAGAGATCACTTGGGATATCCTCCTGCTTTACTATTGCTCTTCTGTATATTTCTGTGCATTGGCCAGGTCTTCTTCCGCTTTGGCATACTCTTCCATTTCCATGTAGATGCTGCCGCGGACATAGTAAGCCCAGCCATATTCCGGATCCAGTTCAATCGCCTTATCAAGATCTTCGATCGCTTTATCCGGGTCACCCGTTTTCCAGTAACAGTCCCCCCGGTTTCCAAAACCTACGGCGTCTCCCTCCGTTGGCAGGCACTTGGAATAGTATGTTATGGCCTCTTCAAATCTCTCGAAATGATAGCAGATATCTGCCAGCTGTCTTGCATAGAATGTATTGTCCGGAGCTTCTTCCAGCAAAGCCTTGTACCAGGTCTCTGCTTCTTTATATTCCTCCATTTCCATATACATGGTAGCGAGGTTCTCTTCGATAACGGTTTGATCCTCGACCTCATCCAAGATCTGGAGATAGTCCTGGGCTGCGCTCTCATAGTCCTTCATAGCCCGGTAAGCCTCGGCCCGGTTGCGATAGATCAAGATCGTATCTTCCGGTTCTTTTTCAAGCGCCGTATTATAATCCTGGATGGCCTTTTCGTACTGACCCATCTTAAAATAACAGGTGCCGCGATTGTTGTAGATCGCCGCGTCATTTTCATCCAAGGCGACAGCCTGGGTGTAGTCCGCGACCGCCCGGTCATTCTGCTCCAGTTCCTGATAAGACAGTGCCCTGCTCAGGTAATAGGATGCAACACGGCTGTCCCTTTCGATCGCTTTGGAACAGGCTTTGACCGCGTCTTCAAACTGTCCGGCTTCATAACAGGCCCGTCCCAGATTATAATGATACTCCGCCTTGGTGTCTTCCAGATCGATCGCGGTCTTGAAATCCGCGATCGCTTCTTCTATACGTCCTAGCTGATAATAGGTAAGGCCTCTGTTATTGTAGGCTGTCGGAATGCGGGATTCCTTTTCGATCACCTGATCATAGATCGAAAGAGCCTTCTCATATTCGGCCTGATCATAAGCCTCATCCGCCTCATTCAACAGATTGTCGACCGTATTCTTGCTTTTCGAACAGGCACACAGCAAAAGGATCAGGATCAAAAGCACTGCCCATTTGTATTTCATAATCGTTCCCCTTTAGTTCAGCACCTTAACATGGTCATAGAGACTGATGCCGCTGATGATAGAATAGTCGTTGTTCTGATACAGCACATCGACATGATAAAACTTCTCAGTTACACCATTGATCACATAGACGCCGAAAACGGAAACCGGTTCTTGTAATGCATGGGTCTCTTCCGATCCGGCGATCAGCAGCGTTGAGCCCTCCGTGATCCCTTCCGGAAGCTGGCTGAAATAGTATTCCGTATCCGTGTTCCAGCTAAAATCGATCGGAACGAAGGTATCGCCCTCCGCATTGCGTACCATGACGCCATAGTCCTTTCCGGATCGATATACACAGGTGATTGGGATCTTGTAGAATAATTCTTCCGTAAGACACTTGTTGGAAACCTTCAGTCCTTCATAGGAATTCTGGGACAAAGTGAAATTGACAAGACGCTGGTCCATATAATCGGCCAGACGTGCCTGCATACGGATCACGACCTTGCTGGTGTCCGAAGTGCTGGGTTCGATCGATTCGATGATACCGGTAAGCCTTGTATCCCCGTCAAAAAGCGCGAGATTGTTGTTCGGCTCCATTTCTTCCGCTTCAATGATCTTGTTGCTGATAAACGTTGTCAGATACCAGCTTTGGGAAGTGATAAGACGGTACAGTGGATCTCCCTTGGACACTTCCTGCATATTGATATTCAGAAATGAATACTGACTATCATACTCTTTCGCGAAAGAAGGCTCGATCATGGAGCTGTCCCAGCCTTCAAATCCATCATAAGAATAGGAAATGATGCCCGCTTCGCTGATCCACAGATCTTCGGAAGTCTCTCCCTCGACCGATTGATACAGGTCCATCTCTTCGAGAAGGGTCCTGGCGGTCGCGCTGGACAGCAGAGAATACAGGTCCTGGCGCTGATGCACCGCTCCTACAAGCTTTTCCTTCAGGTCATAAGATGTTACATATCGTCCGGGATCCCTGGTGCGCAAATACTGTTTTACTTGTGTTTCCACAGATCTTTTCAAAGAATCAAATTCCTCTGAATAAGCGTTGTCATCCTCGCTCAGCTCCTGGATGCGGGCCTGAATAGCCTCTTCCCGATCCTTCAGGATCGAACCATAATAATCCGCATCCTGGATCGAGGCGATCACGGTGTTCTTGCTTAACAGCCGTCCGCCTGGATAATAGTATTCTACCACTCCATCGGAAACCGCCCGGAACAGCTGCTCATCCCGTGTGATCACGCAGGACAAAGTGACCGTATCCTCGATGCGTCCGCTTTCCGCGATAATATAACGGTTGCTGTCATCCCCCGTGAAGCCCAGCAGCCTTGTGAGAAAATAGATCAGGACCACAGCGCCGATCAAAACCGTAAATCCAACGCCAGACCCTGAGGTGGTCTTATTTTTCTTTACCGAAGCCACGATACTTCTCCCTTTCCATTAGAAAAGAATATCAAATCTCATTGTACCATAAGAAAGAAAGACTTTCAAGCATCGGTCTTTCGGAAGCCTTTGTTTTTGTTACTGTTCATTGACTTGTCTTCTGCATATTCCCGGATCTTGCGAAATGCCGTCGGCAGCATGACACCTGACGATCCAGCCGGATCAGCCCACATCCAGGCCCGGTCTGTAACAGGATGCTCCATAAGCGTTTCTATCTCATACACATGCATCGTCCAATGGATATGGGTGAAGGTATGCTCACAGGTAAATGCTTCAGTAATGTCAGATGGAACCGGGATCCCAAAGGTCTTTTCCCATAATGGAAGCTCCCCTTTCCCGTCAACACCGGGGAATTCCCACAACCCGCCAAGCACGGTGTGATCCGGTCTTTGACACAAAAGCACTTTATGGTCCTTCCAGACGATGAATACCGTCCGTTCTTCCTCACGCTGCTTTTTTTTAGGCTTGCGGACAGGAAGCTTTTGCTGCTGGCCCATCTCAAAGGCGCGGCAATACGTGCGGATCGGACATCGTTCACAACGGGGCGAACCGGGAATGCAGATCTCCTGTCCCAGATCCATCAGGCCTTCAGTGAACGCGGCTGCCGCCTGGTCCGGGATATGGCCTGATATCAAAGCCGTAAGCTTCTTTTTAACGGAATTCGAGGTGACATCATCAGGTACTGCGTATAACCGTGACAGAATGCGCAGAACATTGCCATCCACCGCGGGGCGGCACTGATCAAAT
>ONBQ01000128.1 GCA_900316145.1 uncultured Eubacteriales bacterium | reverse complement strand
GGTTCATCCATAAAAAAATGATCCCCGTTCTGCTGAAAGAAACCAGGATCCAGTCTGACCGCAACGCTTCCTCCATAAAGCAGGGAGAGCTTAGAAACATGGTCCGGTTCCTGAAAGAATGGGAACTGCCGGTGACCGGGAGCGGCGGCTTTAAAAACGCGCAGGTCACCGCCGGCGGAGTCAGGGGAGACGAGATCCGGGACGATCTCGAATGTATCCGCTTTCCCGGATTGTTTCTGGCGGGTGAAGTCATCGATATAGATGGAGATTGCGGTGGTTACAACCTGCAATGGGCTTTCAGTTCCGGCTGGGTGGCCGGACTGGAAGCGTCCAAAGAATCATTACGTTTCAGATAGAGGTTTTTTATGATCGCATATGTACAAGGAACGTTAAAAAGGATCGAAGAAAACAGTGCCGTTGTAGAAGCATACGGTATCGGATATCGCATATTTACGCCTGTCCGTGAAGATCTGCTTCGCGTGGGTCTGGATAACCCGGTCCTGTTCTATACCTATTTTTCTGTAAGAGAGGATGCCATGCAGCTCTTTGGATTCCTGAAACAGGAAGAGCTTGATCTGTTCAAACTTTTGATCAATGTCAAGGGCGTCGGGCCCAAATTTGCGTTGGGCATCCTGACTTCCTTAAGCATTTCTGATATCCTTTTCGCCATCGCGCAGGGGGATCACAAAGCTTTGACCAAGGCGCCGGGTGTCGGTAATAAGACAGCCCAGCAGATCATACTGGATCTGAAAGACAAGGTGGCCGCGCCGACAAGTGGTTCGGATACGCTTTCCATTGGAGAAACGCAGACGGCGGGAGCGGCCGGAGCCATGTCTGCCGCGGCGGATGCCATCGAAGCCTTGGAAGCCTTAGGGTATTCCCACAACGAAGCATCGGAAGCGATCCGCCATGTTGCGGGTTGGGAGACCTTGGCTTCGGAAGGCCGCTTAAGCGAATTGATCCGCGAAAGTTTGAAAATGCTCGCATTATAATCATTCGAAGGAGTTATCATGGTGGATTTACATAGTCAGTTGGAAGAGATGGATCAGTTTTCCCGTCTTGTAGACACCTCCGTCCGCACGGAAGACCAGGAGAATGACGGAAGCCTGAGACCTTTGCGGTTTGAAGACTACATTGGACAGGAAACGGTAAAAGAAAATCTCAAGATCTTCATAGCGGCGGCAAAAAAGCGTGGGGAATCATTGGATCACGCTTTGTTTTATGGCCCGCCGGGACTGGGCAAGACGACCATCGCCGGCATCATCGCGCATGAGATGGGCGTCAATATCAAGATCACGACCGGTCCGGCTATTGAAAAGCCTGGCGATATGGCTGCGATCCTGAATAACCTGAGTCCGGGAGATATCCTGTTTATCGATGAGATCCACAGATTGAACCGTCAGGTAGAGGAGATCCTGTATCCCGCGATGGAGGATTTTGCCATCGACATTATGATCGGCAAGGGGCCGGCGGCCCGGTCCATCCGGCTGGAGCTGCCCCGGTTTACCTTGATCGGAGCGACGACCCGCGCCGGTTCTTTGTCCGCGCCTTTGCGTGACCGCTTCGGCATGACCCATCACATGGAATACTACAAGTTTGAGGAACTGGCACAGATCGTGCTCAATTCCGCAAAGAAATTGAATATCGAAACAGATAAGGAAGGGGCCATGGAGATCGCCCGCCGTTCCCGAGGGACTCCGCGACTGGCCAACCGCTTCCTGAAGCGGGTCCGTGACTTTGCGGAGGTGCGCTTCGATGGTAAGATCACGCTGGAAACGGCTCAGTTCGCGCTGAATGCCTTGAATGTGGATCCGAACGGTTTAGATACCATGGACCAGAAGATGCTCACATCCATGATGGACTTGTTCGGAGGAGGACCCGTCGGTCTTGAAACTCTGGCAGCCGCGATCGGAGAGGATTCCGGAACCATCGAAGATGTATGCGAACCTTATCTGATGCAGCGGGGATTCATTCAGCGTACACCGAGAGGGCGTGTCGTAACTCCCTATTGTCTGCAATATTTCCACAGAGACATCAACCTGCAGTGCCGTAAAGAAGAAGGCACGGACGCGCAGCAGATCCGGCTGGAACCATGAGCAGAAAAAAGCCTGAACTTCTTTCGCCAAGCGGCGATCTGAATTGTCTGTACAGTGCGGTCAGCGCTGGATGTGACGCGGTCTATTTTGGCGGGACACATTTCAACGCCCGTCAGGGAGGCCTGTCTCAGACTACGGATCCTAAGAAAGAAGCGGTCCTGTTCACCGAAGAGAATATCGCAAAAGCGGTTCGTTTCTGTACGCTGCACGGGGTAAAGACGCTCCTGACCGTGAATACAGTGGTCAAAGAAGAGGAATGGGAAGACTTCACCGAAGAGTTTGACCGCATGGCCGCGACCGGGATCACTGGCGTTATCGTTCAGGATATGGGGGTAGCTTCTTATATTCATGAGCATTATCCTTCCATTGAACTGCACGGCAGCACCCAGATGAGTATTCACAGCGCGGAAGGCGCCCGCTTTCTGGAACGACATGGATTTACCCGGGTCGTTTTAGCTCGTGAATTATCCTTGGAGGAGGTTCGAAAGATCCGCGAGGCGGTATCGATCGAATTGGAAGTCTTCATTCACGGAGCCATGTGCTACAGCGTGTCCGGACAGTGTTTGCTCAGTTCCCTGATCGGCGGAAGAAGCGGCAACCGTGGCATGTGCGCCCAGCCATGCCGGCTGATATATCAGCCGGACGGCGCTGCCAGCGGGTGTTATATGAACTTAAAGGACATGTGTACGCTGGAGCATATACCGGACCTGATGCGTCTGGGTGTGGACTCCTTTAAGATCGAGGGGCGTCTAAAAAGTCCTGAATACGTATATGGCGTTACCAAGGGCTATCGCATGGCCATGGATGGAATGCTGGACGCAGACAGCCTGGAAAAAGAACTTAAGACCATGAAACAGTTGTTCAACCGGGGCGGTTTTTCCTCCGGTTACTGGGTCAAAGGTCCGCGCATGATCGAACAAGGCAGCCCCAAGCATCAGGGCCTGCCGGTCGGAACGGTAAAGGGTTTTGAGCGGGGCATGGTCAAGATCCAGTCAGAAGAGATCCTGCATCCGCTGGATGTGCTGGAGATCCGCACGCAGAAACAGCCGTATCCGTCGTATCAGCTGCAGGCATCCAATCTGACTTCAGAACACACCGCACTGATCAGGATCCCGGTACCGGTATCGGCCGGTATGAAAGTTTATAGGCTCCGCGACCAGGCCTTGATGGATGAGTTGTCTCATTTCACCGTTCCGTTGATTCCGGTAAGGATCCAGGCGCGGATCCATCAGGGAACGCCCATGAGTATCATTGCTTCTTCAGGTCATACCACGGTCAGCTATGCGGGAGATATACCGCAGATCGCGACCGGCGGCGGGCTTTCCGAGGATAAAGTACGAAAAGCGATCGGAAAGACCGGGGGCACTCCCTTTGAGCTTGCTCAGCTGGATCTTGATCTGGAGGAAGGACTGTTCGCTCCGGTATCGGCCTTGAATGATCTAAGAAGATCTGTTCTGACACGTCTGGAAGAGACACTTTCGGCCCCTCCGGAACATAGAAAGATCTCTGTTGAAGCGCATCCTTGTGAACCGGCCGGGCGAGCGGTAAAGAACAAGCAGCTGCAGGCTGTCATTTCCACATCTGAACAGTGGGAAGCTCTTAAAGAGAGAGCGGATATTTTTACATTTTTCCGCAGTGAACGCTTTGAGGAAGAGACCTTACAAAGATTCATCCAGGAGGCCTCAGAGCGTGGTATCGGCTGGGGCCTTGCGCTTCCGTACTACATCACAAGGCCTTGCGAAGGACTGATCCGGAAACTGAACGTTCAGCATGTTCTGATACGCAATCCCGGACAGCTGGAGGAACTTAAGGAGCTTACGATAAAGCGTTATCTGGACTTTACCATACCCGTTCTGAATCAAACAGCCCTCAGTTTCTGGGAAAAGGAGTCAGATCAGCTGACGTTCTCCCCAGAACTGACAGCGAAGGAAATGGAAATGCTGGAGGGGGAGAAGGCCGCATTTATGGCCTACGGCAAGATCCCGGTCATGATCTCTAAACAATGCATGCAAAAAGAAAGTCTGTCGTGCCGTCACGGTAAGCAGGCCTCTCTGACCGCTGTCAAAGACCGGATGCAGGAGCAATGGGATCTGGAGTTGAACTGTCCGTCATGCTACACGGTCCTCTACAGCGGCAAGCCTGTCTGGATGGCGGACCGGTCCCGCATGCTGGAAAAGATCCCTGCAAAAAGCATGCGTCTGTATTTCCTGGATGAAGACAAGGAGAAGACCCTCTTTGTCGTGGATCAATATCAAAAGCTTAAAAACGGGCAGACCCATAAGGATCCGGATTTTCCGATCCAAAGAGGTCACTTTATGAAGCCTGTTCTATAAACCGTCCCTGTATGGGATATCAGGAAAGGGGGAGATGCGTACATGCTATCCTTGATCATCAACCTTTCTCGTTTTATTTTCATTTTGTTGATGTTTTTATTCATTCTGTTCGGATGGAGAAGCTATAAAAGGCTGCCTTCGCAGAAGCAGGCGGCTCCTTACGCGCATTCCCAGCAGGTGATCATCGCGCTGTTCATCATTCTGGCGGATACGATCATTATGCTGCATACCATCGAGGCAGAAGGAGATATGAAAGAGTGTCTGATCTGGCTTGGCGCGGAGGCGGGAGGCATGCTTTTGATGGGCGTGCTTTGCGAAACTTTGCATCAAGGGACCAGCCGCCTGGTCTGGAACTGTATATTCTTTCTGCTCGCCATCAGTATTGCGGTATTGTGGCGTTTGAAGACGGCCATCGCGATCAAGCAGATCCAGTGGATGCTGATCTGCTTCGTCTTCGTGAACGTGGTCGTTCTTGTCATGCGTGGAAGATGGATCTACAAGATCCCGGTCTGGCTTTTCATCGCGGCTTCGATAGGCTTTATCGCCTTGCCTTTTGTGTTCCCGTATTACAGTGGAGGTGCCGTCAACTGGGCCAATATCGGCGGGTTCATCTTTCAGCCGTCTGAGATCGTCAAGATCACCTTCATTTTCATGATCGGCTATATTTATTCGAGAAAGACCAGTCTGAAAGGACTGATCGTCTCTTCCGGCACAACAGCCTTCCTGGCTTTAGCGCTGCTTCTGCAGAAGGATCTGGGCGGAGTTCTGGTTTTCGGGATCGTATTCTGGTTTATGACCTATGAATATCTGAATCGTAAACTGTGGCTCTGGCTGGGCCTTATCATCGCGGTCGTTGGCCTGTTCGTGGCCTATAAGCTGTTCGGGCATGTCCGGGTGCGCGTCAATTCCTGGCTGGATCCCTGGAGCGATATCAGCGGCGGCAGTTATCAGATCGCGCATTCCCTTTTCGCGATCGTAGGCGGCGGCTGGTTCGGGACCGGATTGTATCAAGGAGTGCCGACCTATATCCCGGTCAATACGACAGACATGATCTTCTCCGCCATCGCGGAAGAGTTCGGCGTGATCTTCTGCATCTTGCTGATCCTCATTTACACCTTCCTGTTCATGACGATGGTGGAATACGCGAGACATGAGGGAGAAGCGCATAAGCGATCGCTCCTGCTTGGGATCGCCGTATTGTTTATGTCACAAACGTTCGTTATCATCGGCGGCGCGATCAAACTGATCCCGCTGACCGGTGTGACCTTGCCGCTTTTAAGTTACGGAGGAACTTCGATGCTTTCCATGTTTGCCCTGTTTGGGATCGTTCAGGGCATAATCCGGTCATCGTATCCTCCCATTCGAAAGGAGGTGACCGACAATGCCGGACAACAAAACCCGCCGTATCCCGCAGGAGAGCCGTACCCCTATGGACAGAGGCCATATACAGGAGGAGCCGACCCGTCGTATCGACAGCCTGGACAAGACCCCTACGTCACGCAGGGAGACGCACAGTCCCAGGACGGGACGATCAAAACGCCGTTCCAGTTCTGACCAAAGACAAGGCAATGCCGGGTCCTTTGTTACGATCAAGCGGTTGTATATTTTCCTGTCGGTCCTGATGATCGTTTTTCTATGCAAGATCATCCTCCTCGACGGAGCCAAGATCCGCATCAATTCCGCCAACCCCAGGCTGGTCCGGGAAGAGAAGCATTATATTAGAGGCTCTATCTATGATTCGACCGGCAAGACCCTGGCCTATACCGAGATCGATTCAGACGGCACCAGGACCCGTGTCTATCCCTATGGTGAAGTATTCGCCCATGTAACCGGATATTCACGCACGACCAAGACGTTGATGGAGCTGGAACTCAATGAAGATCTTCTTTCTTCCAATCGCATGCAGGATCAGATCAAGTATCTGATGGGCGACCAGGAGATCCAGGGCAACAGCGCGGTCCTTACGATCGATGGGGATCTGCAGCAGAGGGCCTTCGATCTGATGAACGGCCACAGAGGCGCCGTCATCATCAGCGAACCCGGGACCGGCAAGATCCTTACGCTGGTCTCCACGCCTTCCTATGATCCGAACACGTTGTCGGAAACCTGGGATGATCTGATAGAGCGCGACGACAGTCCGTTGTATTCCCGGGCCATGCAAGGACAGTATCCGCCGGGATCCACCTTTAAGATCATCACCAGCCTGGCGGCCTATAAAACGGGATCATTGAGGGATTTCACCTATACCTGTGAAGGCACGACCCCGCTGGGAGATGTCGTTCTTCCATGCTACGGTCAGACAGCCCATGGCACGGAAAACATATATGACGCCTTTGCCAATTCTTGCAACACCTATTTCGCCAATCTGGGTCTGCAGTTAGGGGCGTTCTCTATTCGAAACGCGGCGGAAGAACTGGGACTGAATCACAAGATCCCGTTCGCGCTTCCTCAATCCATGTCCCGGGTCGTGATCGATGAACAGGATTCTGAGCAAATGTTGGGAGAGACCGCCATCGGACAGGGACAATCGGCCATCACGCCGTTCTCTATGAACATGATCACCTCGGCTATAGCCAATGAGGGCCATCTTTACGCTCCCTACCTGCTGGACAAGATCATCGATTCCGATGGGGAGACGGTCCGCAAGAACCTGCCGTCTTTATATGATTCGGAGATGATCACAGAGGATGAAGCGGCTTTCCTGGAGGATCTGATGGAGGGCGTCGTTTCACGAGGAACCGCATACTCGTTGTCCTCCTTGCCGTGTCAGACCTTTGGAAAAACCGGTACGGCGCAGGTGGCGGATGGTGACACGGTCGAGCCGCATTCCTGGTTTACCGGTTATACCAAAGTAGACGGACAGACTGACATCGCGATCACAGTTCTGGTGGAAAATGCTTCGGAATCCTATCCGGCGCTGCCTGTCGTATATGATCTGTTGTCATATTATTACTATCGTTAATGGAGTTTGAACATGAAAGGTTATACCCTGATCGAAGAAAAGTATGTAGCGGAAATCAGAAGCACGGCATATATATATCGTCATGACAAGACCGGCGCGAACGTGCTGTACCTCTATAATCCAGATGATGATAACAAAGTCTTCTGCATTTCATTTTGTACCCCGCCGGAGGATAATTGCGGAACGCCTCACATTCTGGAGCATACCGTTTTGTGCGGTTCCGACCGGTTTCCTTTGAAGGATCCCTTTATGCAGCTGGGCAAGGGTTCTTTGAACACCTTCCTGAACGCGATGACGTATCCGGATAAAACGATGTATCCGGTAGCCAGCCAGAACGATAAAGATTTTATGACACTGATGGATGTCTACCTGGACGCCGTCTTCCATCCCTTCATCAAGCATTCCAAAAAGCCGCTGATGCAGGAGGGCTGGCATTAGGTGCCATCGGAAGACCACAGCACGGTTTCCGTTCAGGGTGTCGTCTATAACGAGATGAAAGGCGCTTTTTCCTCTTCGGAAGAGGTACTGTCCCGCGAGATCAAACGCTGGCTGAATCCGGACAATGCCTATCAGTATGAATCCGGAGGGATCCCGGATGAGATCCCGGACCTGACCTATGAGCGGTATCTGGATTTCTATGACCGTCATTATCAGCCGGCCAACAGCTACATCTTCTTCTATGGCAATGGAGATCAGGAAGCACACCTGTCTTTCCTGGATGAGCATTATCTGGCGGAGATGGATGATTCAGGGCTGACCTATCATATCGAGCCCCAGAAGCCGTTTGAAGAGCCTTTATTCAAAGAAGAAGTATATGCTTCGTCCGATGAAGAGGATAAACCGTATTTCAGCTATAGCCTGTCTTATGGGGCTGTTACGGATCCCTTGACCTATTACACGATGGATATTCTGGAATATATCCTTCTGGAAGCAGAGGGGGCGCCCCTTAAGGAAGCACTGCAGAAAGAGCATTTTGGAGACGATATCTTTGGCTTTGTGGACAACAGCCTTCTGAACCCCATCTTCAGTATCATCGTGAAGGGAGCGGATCCGGACAAAGAGGCGATGTTCGTTCCTGCCGTCCGCAGGATCTGCGAACAGATCATCGAAAAGGGATTCAGCAAAGAGATGATCGAAGGCGCCATCAACAGCGCCGAATTCCGGCTGCGTGAAGCGGAGACCGGAGGCGCGCCTAAAGGCCTGGTCTACCTGATCACAGCCATGCTCACATGGCTTCATGGGGAAAGCCCGATCAGGCATCTGGAATACAATGATGTTTTCCGTGAGATCAGGGAAAAGGCGAAGCATGGCTTCTTCGAGGATCTGCTGAAGAAGATGGTCCTTGACAACACACATGCCTTGAGCCTGACCATGAAACCTGATCTGGAGTGGAATGAACGGCGCGACCAGAAGAATCAGGAGCTTTGGGATCAGTATTTTGCCTCCTTAACGGATGAAGAGAAGGAGACCCTGATCCGGGAAGACGAAGAACTGAAGGCTTTTCAGCAGACGCCCGAGACAGAAGAAGCGCTTCGGTCCATTCCTTTGCTGGAGCTCTCCGATATCGATTCGAAGGCCGAGACCTATCCGCTTATTGAAAAGAGTACACATGGGGTCAAGACCCTGATCTATCCTGGATTCACCAACGGAATCGTGTATCTGAAACTGTTGTTTGATCTGGACAGTGTGGAGGTTGCTAATTATCCCTATCTGACCCTCCTGACAGAAATTCTGGGAAGCATGAATACCGCTCATAAGTCCTATGAGGAACTGGGGAACGCCGAGAACATCCATACCGGAGGCATCGGCATGAGCGTGCGTACCACAGCGGAAACGCAGGATGGTTATGATATATATTATCAGATCATCGGCAAGTGCTTCTATCATGAACTGCCGAAGATGCTCGATCTGATCCGCGAACAGCTGCTTGAGACTGATTTCTCCGATACGGACCGCTTGAAAGATCTGTTGTCTCAGACCTTATCCCGCCTGGAGATGCAGATGCCGGGCATGGGACACAATATCGCCGTAAACCGCGCACGCGCCAATACCAGCCGGACAGCCGCGGCCGCGGAGCGATTGAACGGAACCATCTATTATGAGGTATTAAGTGATCTGGTATCACATTTTGACGAGAAGAAAGAGGAACTGATCCAGAACCTCCAGAAATTACTGCAGCGTTTCGTAACGAAGAACGGACTCATGATCCATATCACAGCGGAAGAGGAGGAAGAGCAGAAGTTACGAGCCATGATCTCTCCATGGATCATGGACCTTCCATCCGTTGTAGAAAAACCGCTCTCCGCGCCGAAGGCGGAACTGCTGACAGGACGCGTGGGACTGCTCAGTTCTTCCATGGTCCAATATGTGGCGTCCGTTGGTTCTTTCTCCCGCCCGTACGATGGCCGGATGTTCGTTCTGCGCAGCATCCTCAGCCAGGATTACCTTTGGAATCAGATCCGTGTCCTGGGCGGCGCCTATGGCTGCATGACGGCCTTTAACCGCAGAGGACAATGGTACATCGTCTCTTACCGGGATCCGAATCTGGAACGCACACTGGATGTGTACGCGAAGATCCCGGAATATGTCCGTTCTTTCCAGGCGGATGAACGGGAAATGACCAAGTATATCATCGGTACGATCAGCGATCTGAGCCAGCCGCTGTCGGTTTCCTTAAAGGGAGCCCGCTCGCTGGATATCTATCTGAATCATCTGGATCCGAATGATACACAAAAGATCCGGAATGAAGTGCTGGGAACCACAATAGAGGATATCCATGGCATGGCAGATATGATGCAGGGGATCCTTGACAGCGCGAATATCTGCGTATTCGGCAACGCGGCCAGATTGAAAGATGCCGAAGAAATCTTTGATGAACTGAAGGAACTGGTTTAACAGCATATGAAATCAGGATTTATTACCATTATCGGCAAACCGAATGTCGGAAAATCAACATTGATGAATCAGATCATGGGCGAAAAGTTCGCGATCACCTCCAAGAAGCCCCAGACCACCCGGAACCGGATCCAGTGCGTCTACAACTATGACGGCGGACAGATGATCTTTATCGACACGCCGGGCATCCACAAACCGAAACATAAGCTGGATGAATATATGGTCAAGGCGGCTGTTGGAACGGTCGTAGACGTAGATCTGGTCCTGCTTCTGGTCGAACCCGGTGCTCCCAAAGAAGAAGATCTTTCGATCCTTCGTTCTTTGCCCAAGAGCGCGTCCGTATTTCTTGTTCTGAACAAGATCGACTCGGTTAAGGGCGATACTTTGATCCAGACAGTGCAGCATTATTCTGATCTGTTCCCCTTTAAAGAGATCGTTCCTGTTTCCGCTTATGAAGGTACGAACATCGATACGCTCCTGGAGCAGATCGACCGGTATCTGCCGGAAGGGGAGCCTTTATTCCCAGAGGATATGGTGACGGATCAGCCTGAACGGCAGCTCGCGGCGGAATTTATCCGCGAAAAAGCATTATATGTTCTGGATCAGGAGATCCCGCATGGCATTGCGGTAGTGATCGAACGTTTCCAGGAGCGGGATGATCAGGATATCCTGGATATCGATGCCATGATCGTGTGCGAACGGGAGTCCCACAAGCCCATCATCATCGGAAAGGGCGGACGGACCATTAAAGAGATCGGCAGTCAGGCGCGCCATGAACTGGAGCATTTTTTCCGGATCAAGGTGAATCTGAAGCTGTTCGTAAAGGTCAAATCCGGATGGAGAGACAGTGAGTATCTGGTCCGCAATTTCGGATATGATCAGAAGACCTTGGAT
>ONBQ01000087.1 GCA_900316145.1 uncultured Eubacteriales bacterium | reverse complement strand
TCTTCATTTTCGGCATCATAGGGAATCATGGCGCAATCATAGATCAGCAGCTTATCATCTGACATCTCTTCCAGTTCCTGGCAAAGCTTGATCTCTTCTTTCATATCCCCCTTATGGAAGATGCCCGGATTTTCCATGGCCGACCACTGCTCCAGCAAGACGGACAGCGGAGATGGGATGGAGATCAGGGTACGGGGGAATCGAAGATACGCATAACTGATCGGCTCCACCTTCTCATGATATAAGGATTGGATGCCGCGCTTATCAAACTCTGCCGTATAATAGCCGACTTCAAATTGTCCAAAGCGGCCGGCGCGGCCCGCGATCTGCTGGATCTCGGTGCTCTTTAAATCTCTGCGTTCTGTCCCGTCGAATTTGTTGTTCTCCAGGAATACGATGCGGCGAATAGGAAGATTCAGTCCCATGCCGATCGCGTCCGTGGCGACTACCACATCCGTTTCACCGGAGGCAAACCGATCCACCTCGTTGGAACGGACATCATAAGGCAGCGCTCCATAAATAACGCTGCAGGAGATATGGCGGTTTCTGAGCTCCGCGGCCACATACAGGACCGATTTCTTGGAGAAAACGATCAGCGCGTCACCTTTCTGTACGCTTTCCGGAAAATGGAATTCTTCCCGATCTGCCCGCAAAGGGACTGCGCGGTGGTGATAAACGACTTCGTAAGAATCCCCGCACAGTTCGATCAGCTGCTTTACGATCTCCTCCGCGTAGACGGCCATGCACACATGGACTTCCTGAGCACAGACACCGAGGATCGCCTGGGTCCAGTTGCCGCCGCGCGCCGCGTCTTCGAGCATCTGCGCTTCATCAATGACCGCCACGTCATAATATACGGTAGGATCCATCAATTCGATGGTGCATGCAGTATGCAAGGCTCCGGCAAGAATGATATGCTCCTCGCCCGTCTCCATATTGCAGGGAATGCCCAGGCGGTTGGTCCTGTCATAGATCTCATTGGCCATCAGGCGCAGCGGTGCCAGATAGATGCCCCTTTCCGCTTCACGAAAGGCCACAAGACTATCATGCGTCTTTCCGGAATTGGTCGGGCCGATATGGAGGATAAAATGACGCTTCAGCGCTCTGGCATCCGGATACAGGTCGATGGGGTTTTCAGGGATACGGTCAATGATCTGACGCCGGACATTCTCTGTTTGCTCGCTGAGAAACTTATATCGCTGATAGATCTGCTCCCAGTTAACACCGGTGTAAGAGGTGCTTTCTTCCAGTATATCGACCTTATCTTCCTCTGTAAGGGCGTCCTGCAGATGATCAGCCGCCCGCGAGGTCATGAGGGTGATGATCTCTCGAATATGACCTTCCATCAAGCGATTTGCCAGATACCCCGTTACGGGATCTTTTAAGATCGTACCCACCGGTTCAAGATCGCGAAAAGCGTGGTTCAGATCCCGGTTCACGAACTGCAGGCTTTTATTCTGAAGAGCCTTTTTGATGACGCTTCTGGGTATGTCCTGTTTCATGTAGAGCTCAAAGAGATCCTTTTTGAACCAGGTCCATTCTTCCCCTCCATCCTGGGAAAGCCTGATCTTAAAAGGATGCTTCTTCAGATAATCGATCAGGACTCGCTTCCCTGCTCTTTCATATCTTTCGTAGATCTTTCCATCCGGATCAACATCCTCGATGGTGATTTGGCGGTAGCTGTTATGGATCAGCTTTTTTCTGCGAGTATCGGAAGCGCCTTCTTGGATGAGCTGCTTTAATGTATCGATCACTTCTTGCGCGTTAAACATAGATCCCTATCTTTCTCTTTGGTGTTCAAGCTATTATATCACGGATCGTCTTATTTTTGAATGGTCTAAACAAAATAAAAACGCCTTACGATTGCGTAAGGCGTTTTTTGACAGATACTGATCAACGAGCGTTGTAACGATCCAAAGCAGCCTGCTTCAGTTCGATGCAGCGATCGATGTTGTAGGTGTGCAGCTGCTCTACGTAGCTGTCCCACTCGGCCAGATCTTTTTCACCGGTGATGAACTTAACAGTGTTCTCCTGCATAAGAGTCTCGATATCGGTATACAGAGCAACATACTCGGTATTCTCTTCATCGGTCATGGTCATGCAAGCCGGAACCATCAGATCGAATTTCGCTTTGTCGAATTCTTCATAGGCATCCATAGCCGGGTTGCCTTCATAGATCGGATCGAACATACCCCAGTTGTACAGGGCGAAATCAGAGGTACCCAGAGTGTAGGTATAAACAGCTTCAGACAGGGTGTTGACCTTGCCTTCATCGACCATCTGCTGCATAGCAGGAGTCAGATGATAGGTGTCACCTTCAACCGTATAAGTTTCGCCCTCGATACCCAGAGAATCAAGAAGCATCGCTTCATCGGTGTACCAATAGTCCAGATAACGGCAGGTCAGCTCCAGATCCGCAGTCTTGGCGGAGATACCGAGCTGCTCCTTAACCAGAGCACTGGTGTTGAAACCGATCTGAGGCGTATCGCCCTCGTTCATAACAGGAGCGCTGGTGGCGACGAGGCAGAAATCATCCTCGTTGTTGTAACCCTGCTGCTTCAGAATGGTGTCGGTCAGACCCCACAGTTCCATACCGGAAGCAGCCTTGCCGGTACCGATGTAATCAGCCGGGCAAAGGATATCAGCACCGTTGGTCATGAAGTTCGGATCAATGAGGCCACGGGTATACCAGTCATGCATCAGAGTAAGCCAGTCTTTATAGCCTTCTTCCATCGGGCCATACTTGATGGTCTTGCCGCCTTCTACATACCAGTCACGCAGAACGCCGTAGGCAGACAGGAAGCTGGAGAAGAAGTCAGCGCCGTTGGAGCCGATCATCAGAGGAGCTTCGCATTCCGGATGGTTTTCTTTAACAAATACAAGGAAGTTTTCCCAATCCGCGATGGTACGAGGAACATCCGTCGCGCCGGACTCTTCCAGCCAATCCTTACGGACGACCGGGCCAGCCCATACACGCTCACCACGGACATCACCAAAATAGGAAGCGATAGTCCAGGGACCTACGAACCTGCCATCATCGGTCTTGACGTCTTTCTGAAGCTGAGGATCAGAATTGACAAGAGCCATGTAATTCGGCATATAACCATCGATAACGTCAGTCAGATCAGCCAGAACGCCATCTGCAACACCCTTCTCGGTACCACCGGGATAATAAGAGGCGACGTTACGGATAATGTCCGGATACTTACCGGATGCCAGCATCAGACCAAACTGTTCAGAAGCGGTCGCAGAATCAACTTCCGTCCACTCAACATGAACATTGGTGTTCTCTTCGATCTTCTGAATACCCTTCAGGTCGTTAATGTGCTCAACATAGTCATTGCTCCACTCGACCCATGCAGTCAGTGTCTTCTGTTCCTCAAGGGGCCAGGTCCACTCTTTGGCTTCAGCGCCGGAACCTCCAGAGGCGCTTCCGCTGTCCTTCTTGCCGCAGCCCGCGATCATAGCGGATGCCATCAGCAAAACGAGAACCAATGCAATGGTTTTCTTCATCATAACCATTGTACCTCACTTTCTTCTCTCATATAGAGTTTTGTATCGTTAGATCAGCCCTTGACGGATCCGATCATGACACCGGTAACGAAATACTTCTGGACGAACGGGTACACCAGAAGGATAGGCAGCGTGGAGACAACGATAGCTCCATATTTAACCAGAGTCTTGTACATCTGCGCGTTATCCATCAAGTCACCAGCATTGGCGGTAACGGAAGAAGTCGAGTTCTGCGCGGAGATCAGGATCTGACGCATGAACATCTGCAGCGGATGTTTCTGTGTGGCAGAAGGCAGATACAGCAGAGCCGGGAACCATTCATTCCACTTTGCGACCGCGATGAACAGAATGATAACTGCAAACGTAGCTTTGCACAGAGGCAGGATGATACGGAACATGACCGTAAATTCACCAGCACCATCGATACGGGCGGACTCTTCCAGAGAATCCGGAATACCAGCGATGGCCGTACGCATGATGATGATGTAGAAGACGCCCATAGCCTGCGGGATCAGAAGCGCGGCGCGCGTATCCAGAAGGCCCAGGTAATTGACGACCATGTAGGTCGGGATCATACCACCGTTGAACAACATGGTGAACGCCAGGAACATCATGAGAACATTACGATAGCGGAAACGCTTACGAGAAGTGATATAACCGGCGATAACAGTCAGGATACTGGTCAAGAGACATTGAGCCACAACATAGAACAATGTATTCTTGTAGCCAGTCCAGATGTTCTTATACCGCATGATGATCTTGTACGCGTTCAAGGACGGATTGCCAAGAGGCCAAAGGATGAAGCTCGTAGCCTTATCAACAGAGGCAGGATCCGAAACGGAAGCCCAGATAACATGGATGATGGGAACAACGCAGATAAACGCGATGGCAGCCATTAAAATGTAGTTGAAGATATCAAATATCCAACCACTGATCGATTTTTTCTCAACCATTTTCTTCCCTCCTCCTTAGAACAGACTGGACTCTGTATATTTCCTGGAAATAGCATTCGTGATGACCAGGAACATGGTTCCGATGATGGAGTTAAACAGACCGACAGCCGTAGCGAAGCCGTAGTCATAACTCTGAAGACCGGAACGGTAGATGTAGGTGCTGATAACATCAGCAGTTTCATAGGTCGCAGGTGTATACAGAAGAAGGATCTTGTCAGCACCGACCTGCAGCAGGGAGCCCATTCGAAGGATCAACATGATCATGATGGTGGGGATCAAGGAAGGAATTGTGATATGAATGGTACGCTGCCAACGGTTAGCACCATCGATCGCAGCCGCCTCATACGGCTCCTGATCCACACTGGCCAGAGCAGCAATGTAGATGATAGAACCATAACCCATACCCTGCCAGATGTTGGAGATGATGTGGATAGCCCAATAATAACGGGGATTGGCCAGAAGGTTCTCAGCCTGACGGCCGGTAATGTTCGCGACCAGGTTGGAGATCAGACCGCCGCTCTGAGTGAAATCCACGATAAGACCACAAACAACGACCATGGAGATGAAGTACGGCATGTAAGAAACCGTCTGAACGAATTTCTTATATTTCGTAACTTTGATCTCATTCAAAAGCAACGCGAAGATGATAGGAGCCGGGAAACCGAATACGACATCCAGAACACCGATCATCGTAGTATTTCTGAGCAAGCGCCAGAAATACGGACCGGTAAAGAAACGAACGAAGTTATCAAACCCGATCCAGGGACTCTTGAAGAAACCAAGGGCCGGTGTAAACTTCTGGAATGACATAACGATACCGAACATCGGGATATAGTGGAAAATAATGTACCACAGGATGATCGGGATCGACAAGAAATAAATTACTTTGTTTCTGCGGAAATCAATTTTGATATTATGCCGAAAGCCCGCAAAACCAGCGCCTTCAATATAGCCGGTTTTCGGCATAACCTTTTTTTCTTTCTTTTCTTTCGCCACAGATCATGCTCCTTCCTTTTCCTTGTTTAAACAACAAGAATTGTTAACAAACCGTGAATATCGAATATAGTATATACGTATATGCACAATATTGTCAAGAATTTTTTCGTACAATTTTACTCAAATGCTGATATAAAACATACTATCTTCCTGTTATCTTCTATGAATCATGATGCAGAAAAAAATCATGACTATTACGATTATTTCCAAAAAAAGAACAACTTTCTGCCAGATTTGCAGCAGTTGTTCTTCAACAATACGCAGTATCGTTAATATACAGTTTAACCTTCTTCAACGATCTCGACCAATTCGATCGCAAAATTCAGTTCTTTGCCAGCCATCTCATGATTGGCGTCGAAGGTGATCGTTTCATCGTCTTTGGCCGTGACTTTGACCGGGATCGGCTGGCCCATAGCATTCTGCAGAATGACACGCTGTCCTTCTGATAACGTTTCCGCACCGGGCAGCTGCTCCAGTCTGATCGTGAAGATCGCGTCAGGATCCGCTTCACCATAAGCTTCGGAAGGCATCAGATGCACGTTTACGGTCTCTCCGACTTCCATATTGGCCACTGCGGCATCAAAGCCACGGATCATCATGCCGGCTCCGCATACGAATTCAAGCGGTTCCCCACGGTCATAGGATGAGTCGAACTGTGTGCCATCATTGAAAGTACCGCGAT
>ONBQ01000126.1 GCA_900316145.1 uncultured Eubacteriales bacterium | reverse complement strand
TAGAAGACGAGAACAGATCTCCGATCTGACCCAGGATCGCGCCAAACAGACCTATGCAGCCGGACAGGACCAGCATCATTCCAACGGATAAGCCGGTCGATGAACGGACGGCCATTCCATAGCCTACGCACAGGACGATCGCGCCAAAGACACCGCCTAACGCGCCTTCCACCGTTTTATTCGGACTGAGGACCGGGACCAGCTTATGCTTGCCGAATGCCCGTCCAAACAGATACGCGCAGGTATCACTGCCCCAGGCAGCCCAGAACAGGAACCAGATGTAGACGAAGCCGTTTTCTTTCGCCCGCACGAAATACAGGAAGGAGAAAAGCACGGCGATATATACGACGCCGCCAAAAGAGAGAAGCGCGTCGACATAACTGCGTTTCGGATACTCCGCGACAGAGGCGATCATGAAGACCATAAACAGGATCGCCAGACTGAGCAGACCTCCATTCTGCTGAATGATCCAATCCGGGATCAAAGCCAGTATCAGATAGTACGCGAAGCAGGCCGCAGCGCTGATCCAGAAATAAGGCTTGTGCTGTTTGGACAACGCTTGGGTATACTCGTAAAGGCCGATCTCGCTGAAAGCGGCCAAAGCAGCAAGCCAGACATAGCCGCCCACATAAAGAAGCCCGAACAGAACAAGGATCAGAACGGCTCCACTGATAGTTCTAGTTTTCATCATCTGCCTCCAAACCTGCGCTGCCTTCCGGCATAGCTGACGATCGCTTTCTTCAGTTCATCGACGGTAAAGTCCGGCCAGTAGACCGGCGTGAAATACAATTCACTGTAGGCCAGCTGCCACGGCAGGAAGTTGCTGGTGCGCTCTTCTCCGCTGGTACGTATCATCAGATCCGGGTCCGGCATACCGGCCGTATCCAGATAGGAAGCAAAGGTCTCTTCCGTGATCGTTTCCGGATCCAGCTCTCCATTCTGAGCTTTCCGGGCCAGGGCTTTGGCTGCCCGGACAATCTCGTCCCGCCCGCCATAGTTGATGGCAAATGTCAGATTGAACCGATCCAGATGGGCGGTATCCCTCTCGACCTCTTCCATCAGCTCTCTAAGGTCCGGAGCCAGCCGGGACTTATCTCCAATGATCCGGATGCGGGTCCTGCGCGCGATGGCATCTTTTTTGTTTTTGATCAGATAGCGCTTCATCAGGCCCATCAGATAGGAAACTTCATCCTCTGTCCGCTTCCAGTTTTCCGTAGAAAAAGCATATACCGTCAGGTATTTCGCCCCCATCTCGGTCAGGGCGTCATTGATCGTCTCGACGTTATCCGCGCCGGCTTTATGCCCTTGCTGCCGCAGCTTGCCGTTTTCCTTGGCCCAGCGCCCGTTCCCATCCAGAATGATGGCTACGTGCTCCGGGATCTGGTCCGGTGTAAGGTCTTCAAATCGCATACTCTGGTCCTCCCTCTCGTCTTAAAATGACGGTATGAAACAAAGATAAGGCCGCTTCCGTAAGAAACGGCCATTTTCTCATGGTGTAAGTCGGTCTTTAGACAGACATGACTTCCTTTGTCTTCTCTTCGATCCGCTTATCGATCTTCTTGATGAAATCATCCGTAAGCTTCTGCAGCTCTGTCTCCAGATCCTTCTGCTCATCTTCGGTGATGGTGGAATCCTTCTTCAGCTTTTTCAGATTTTCCATTCCGTCACGACGGACGTTGCGCACCGCGACCTTGGTATCTTCACCCTTCTTCTTGACCTCTTTGCCGGTCTCCTTACGCTTCTCTTCCGTAAGCTCAGGGAAAGGCAGGCGGATCACCTTGCCATCCGTGCTGGGGTTGATCCCGACATCAGAAGTCTGGATCGCTTTGCAGATGGGCGTGATGAGACTGGCATCCCACGGCTGAATGACCAGCAGACGGGCTTCCGGAACGGTGATATTGCCGACCTGCTGCAGCGGAGTGGGGGTCCCATAGTAATCGACCATGACCCTGTCCAGAATGTGCGGATTCGCGCGGCCGACACGGATCGTGTTCAGCTCGCTGTCCAGATTGTTCAAGCACTTGACGAACTTGTCCTCAAACGCGGTTAAATACTTGCTGGTAGCCATAACGTTCCTCCTTATTCTCAGTATGCCTCTTCACCGGTTGAATGGTTTTAGTGAAAGGCTGATTTACGCTTTGATCGTGGTTCCGATGGATTCCCCACGAATGACACGAATGATACTCTCTTTTTCCGCCAGCGCGAACAGCTCAGCCGGAATACCTGCGTCACGCAGCAGGATGGCGGATGCCAGATCGATGACGCCCAGCTGCTTGTCGATGATCTCCTGATATTTCATTTCATCATAGCGCTTGGCGTTCGGATTCTTGCCGGGATCACTGTCATATACGCCATCGATGCTCTTGGCCATAAGGACCGCGTCACACTCTGTTTCCGCCGCGCGAAGAGCCGTTGCCATATCCGTTGAGAAGAACGGATGTCCCGTACCTCCGGCAAAGAAGACGACCTTGCCCTCTTTCATGGCTTTCAGCGCTTTGTCCTTGCTGAACACCTCTGCGTAGAGACCGATGGGATAGGGTACGAAGACCTGTGTATCCATGCCCTCTGTACGGAACACTTCAGAGACGTACAAGCAGTTCATGACCGTAGCCAGCATACCGATCTGATCAGCCTTGACCCGGTCGATGCCTTCGGAACTGCGTCCGCGCCACCAGTTACCGCCGCCGATCACGATCGCGATCTCGATGCCCATTTCATGGGCCGCTTTGACCTGGCGCGCCGCCTGTCTTGTCGTTTCTAAGTCCAGGCCAAATCCTTTTTCCCCGGATAAGGCCTCACCGCTGAGTTTAAGCAGAACTCTTTTATACATAATGAATCTTCCTTTCGTTCTTTGACTTTACTATACCATAGGGTGGGGTAAAAAATCAACAAGAAGACGATCAGAAGAATCTTCTCTTCTTCTTTGGTTTCTCCTGCGCTCTTTCGCAAAGGATATCGACCATTTCTCCGACATCCTTCATGGTAGAAGTCTCTCCCATGGTGAAGGACATATGGAACTCATCCTCGATCGCTGAAATCAAGGTGATATGGTTCAGACTGTCCCAGTCTTCAATATCATTGGCCGTTGTGCGGTCAGACAAGCGGATCGAATCATCATCAAAAACATCCTGAAAAACCGCTTCCAGTTTCTCATAAACCTGATCTCTGTTCATTATTCAAATACCTCCCTGGTCACATTGATATGTGTATTTTTATTTTGATATCCTGCAAGATCCAGCTCCCACAAAGCAGAACCGTCTTCCTTCTCTTCCACCTTGGAGAAGCCGAAGGACTCATACAGGCCTCGTACCATATTATTCTTGGCTGTCGGATAGTACCAGCCTTTGAGTTTCTTCAAACCAGCTTCTGAAGCCTTGGCCGCCAGTTCATCCAGCATGGCCAGCTCCATGTCGCGCTTCAGTACACGGCAGCTCATGAGCCACAGAACGATATTGAGAGCTTCGCCATCCTTTTCTCCGATAACGACGGACACGATACCGTTATCACCGAACTTGTCGATCAAACGGCCGTAAAGACGGATGCTGTCCGGATCCGCGGCTGTCTGCTCCATTTCTTCCAGAGTGTACCGCTTGGTCGTAACATTGAACTGATTGCTTTTGTTTGTCAGCTGAGTGATGCGCTGCATCGCGACCTTATCAAAGTCACGGATGTAGGCCGTCATTTCCAGACTGTCCAGATATTCGCCATAATCCGAGAAGGCCGCTTTCTGAACAGCTCTTTTCATATTCTCTTTGTACAGTTCGGTACGCTTCAGATCTTCTTTTGAGAAAGACGTGACTTCAAAATAGCCGTTCCGGTCCAGGATGGAAATGTAATTCTCTACTCCTTCCATTTCCGGAGCCGCAATGCCCGGAACATTCTGCTCAACGATCGTGCGCTCCGCCGGATTATCATCTACGAATACGAAGCTTTCCGGCAACAGGTCAAGCATCTGTGCCTGGTTCATGATATTGCGGTCTTTGTTCTCCCAGTTGGCGGTGATCATGGTGAAATCATCCGGGCGAAGTGTGGTATCGGGATGGTTCAGGCCGGCCAGCGCGTTCTCTTCTTCATTTTTGGAACAGACCGTAAGCAACACTCCCAGGTCTTTATGGGCCTTGATGTAAGACTGGAATTCCGTATAGGCCTCTGCCTGCGCATTCTCGTGGCCGATGGCGATACCTTCCACACCGTCATCTCCTACGACGCCGCCCCAAAGTGTATTGTCCAGATCCAGCGCCAGCACCTTCTTATTCTTTCCAAAGATGGATTTGATGATGTTGACCAGGTTGAACGCAAACTCCGGGATCGCATCGATACACAAGGCATATTTGTACATATACCAGTACTGCGGCTGGCTCCACTGCTCCAGACCGTACGAGGCGGAAAGGAACTGGATGTCATGGATATAAAAACCCGGATGTGTGGAAGCATACTCGTAAAACTTCTGATTCAAAGCCTGCACGAAGTGGGTCCGTCCATGGATATCATAAGCATCCCGATTGCCCAGAAGGCGCCAGGCGGGAAGTTCGAAATTATTCTGGATGACCGGGCACTGGTACTTGGCGGAAATGTTCTCCCAGATAGCTTCAAACAATCCATACTGCTCTTCCAGTCTTGCCTCGATCTCTTCCGCAGAATCTGTCATACGCGGGAAGGGAACGGTGATGTTGCGAAGGCTGGTATGAATAAAGATGATATCCGGATGAAAAGAATCCAGTTCTTCATTGCCGAACATGGCATCCTGGAAAAAACGGTTGTATTCCGACTCATAGAATTCGGCCTCTATTCCCTGATCCAGCAGGAACAGATCCATCATTTCTATGATATCATGTGTGGTGGAACCACCCAGGACCGCGATCTTTTTGGGCAATCTGGCCGTTCCGTCCTCTTTCAGTTTTCGCTTGATGGAACGACGGCGCTTCATCAGCTCCTGCCCATCGAATGGATAGGAAATCACGGACATAGTGCAAGACCCCCTTTACTTTTCTTTTTAGTTCATCAGGACGAAAGCAGGATCATACGAAGTGACCTTAAAGATGCACATCGCAAACAACGTATCGGTAATACCCTGCTCCTGTACGAAAGATACTGCGTCGCCCTCAAAATAGCGGACATCGACGACATAGATCTCTTCGAAAGATCCGACCAGGAACGGAACCAGCGCATTGCCGTAGCTGTCCTTGAAGATACAAAGCTTTCTTCCATTCTTCACGTCTGAGGTGATTTTGGTGATATGCTGGTCGCCACCGATGATCGAAGCATAATAGCCTGTATCAGGACTGGAGAACAGCAGATCGGTCCATGTATAATCGCCCCGTTCAAAGCTCATATCATAATACTTCACATCGTAG